>NZ_JCACER010000017.1:0-105284 GCF_059502445.1 Kumtagia sp. | reverse complement strand
AGTAGGTCGCTGCCAGGTCTGCCAAAAGCATCAATATCTTCTCTTTATGATAGGCGACGAAAAGTGGCAGGGCCGCTTGCGCGGCCTTTTTCGTTTGCAGAGCGAGTAGCGTAAGCGTAAGCTTACGTCTTGGTGGCGCGGGGTGGAGCAGCCCGGTAGCTCGTCAGGCTCATAACCTGAAGGTCGCAAGTTCAAATCTTGCCCCCGCAACCAGAATTGCAAAGGCCCCGGTGGAAGCACCGGGGCCTTTGCCGTTTTGTACGCGCCGGGATGCCGGCGATCTCGCCGGTCAGTTCGATCTCAAGCTGCCGTCTCGCGGGTCAAAGCCTGTGACCTGAGACTCTAATCTCCTCCGGTTTGAGGCAGAGTCCTGGGTTTCGTTGTGGCCTCATGCGGCCTGTTTTTCCAATGTGGATTTCATTGCGAACTCGGCTGGTGCATGTTGCCGAGGGCCGAGTGGGGCCTGTGGTGTTGTAAGTCCTCCTTCCACGACGCGCAGGCCCGATAGAGGTGTCGGCAATCAATGCAAGGCATTCGCGCGTGTAGTCATCGACGATGGCGAGCACCCGGAAGCGACGGCCATCGGTGAAGGTATCGGAGACGAAGTCCAGGATCCATCGAGTGTTGGCACGATCGGCCACGAGCATGAGCGTGCGCGTGCCCAGCGCCCCGCCTTGCGGCCGTCGCGCCGGCGCACCTGCAGCTTCTCCTCCCGGTAGAGGCGCCGCAGCTTCTTCTGGTTCATCACGATGCGCTGTCGGTCCAGCATGATGTGGCTCCTGGGGTAGCCGAACCGCCGGCGCTCCGCCGCCATGGCCTTCATCGCCTCCACGGAACCGAGCGTCATTCGGCGGGTGCTGGTGTAGCGCACCGTCGAACGGTCGATGTTCAGAGCCTGGCACGCCCGACGCTGGCTCACCCCATCCACTTCGCAGGCATGAGCCACCGCCTCCCGCTTCGCATCGGGCGGCGACATCCTTCAGGATCGCGTTGTCGAGCAACTGCTGGACCAGCAGCTTCTTCAACCAGGATCTGCTCTTCCGTGACCCGCGAGGGTCGCATCGTTCGTCTCCCTGATCGACGGACTCTACCCAAATCTGGGGGAAGTTCAGGGTCTCAGGTCACCTGATCTCTTCAAACATCGAACGCTCCACCAGCCGCACCGGTGACTTCTCGCATAGTTCGCCCCGGTAATCGGCGACAAAGCCGGTCATCTTGCGCAGTACGTCGACGTCGGGGGCTCCACCAGCGCTTGCAGGAAGATCTAACAAGAAGCGGCGCTGCGGAGTTGTGGATAAACTCTCGCTGTGGTTGTTGCCCGTTGACACTTTCCTACGCTTATGGCGCGCTCCCGCTTGGGCAATATGGGTGGGGGGAGAATCATGCTGGCTCGCCGTTTTCGGTGGCTGTGGCTTTCTATTGGCTTGGCCATTTTTGCTACGTTGGTGCCGAGTGGTGGGTCGGCCCAAACACAGGAGGTTCCCGGATCACCGCAAGCCGGGGATGCGCCGGCGCTGCCTCAATCGCAAGGACTCGGCAATGACGGCGCCGGGCTGACGGGGGAGGAAGAGCAGCCGAGCGGAGAGGCTACCGGGGATCCTCAAGCAGTTGAGGATACCGAACCAGATGATGGCGCCGCAGAAACAGACGAGCCGATTGCGCCGGACCAGGCAGCCACTATGGCATCGGAAGAGCCGGTGTCTGCGGCACCGTCTCCGGATTTGAAAGCTACGGCAGAGGGCGCGGGAGCGGCGCGCGCCGGCAATGCAGGCAATCTGACCTATGAGGTCGATATCGACGTGCCGGCCTTTCGGGGGCTCGAGCCCGCCATATCGCTGAGCTACAATTCGCTGCGCAAGACCAAGACCGGAGGGCTCTATCAGGGCTGGCTTGGTTACGGCTGGGGCATTGACGGGTTTGACGTCATCGAGAGGGCGAGCCCTAAAAACGGCGTGCCGGCCTTCGACGCCAACGACGTCTACCTGCTGAATGGCGAGGAACTGATCGATTGCACGGTCGTGACCGCTTCGCCGTTGCCGCCGTCCTGTTCGAGCGGCGAGACGTATGAAAGCGGCGAATATTTCGTCACAGAGCGCGAATCCTTCCTGCGTATCCAGAAGGACAGCCAAAATCAGTTCGTGGTGACGGATCGCAGCGGCACGAAATCGACCTTCCGCACGGCCGCGGACTTTTACGGGATCGCCACTGCAAGCCCCGAAATCGAGGATGTATGGCGCGATTCGCGCTGGCTGCTGTCGTCGGTGGAGGACACGCACGGCAACAGGGTGGAGTATGTCTACGTCTGCACCGGTTTCGCACCCAATGTGGCGCCGGGATTGGATGGCGTCTGCTATCCATCGACGGTCCGTTACAAGAACGCAGGCTCCAACGACGAGATCGTGCGGATTCAACTTTATCGGGAACCCCGACCCGATCATATTTTCATGGCCAACGGTCGCGGGGTCACGACCATTGACCTGCGCATCAGCGCGATCGGCGTCAGCGCACGCACCGGCCCGGGCAACGGTGGATTGACGCTGCGGAACGCCTACAGGCTAACCTATGACCAGGCGCCGTTCTCGGGCGCATCGCGGCTGACACGCGTCGATCTTTTCGGCAGCAACGTCACGGAAGAGATCGCCGCTGACGGTACGATCACCGCGCCCACTACCGGCTTCATCTCCAAACGCATCGCGGCATTCGATTATTACGATGCCACCGGGGACTTCACCGGGCCGGTGGAACTGACCGGCAACAGCGACGTGAGGACGGATTTTGTCTCGGACATGGACTTCGACGGTCGGGACGAAGTGAGTCTCATGGAGGATTTTGTAAGCGGTGGCTATCTTGTAAAGAAACGATTGTTCTTCCGCCCAAACAATACGTGGAGCGCATCCAGCGGTTCTCTGAATTTTCCAGGAAAATTCAAGGAAATGTATGATATAAGAGGATATCAAGGCCATTTTGATAAGGATCGCAATTTTCGTGATTTGGTCTTTGATGATCGTCGAACTATATCAGATGATGGGGATTATCGCTATTTTAGATACGCCGAAAAAACTGGTGAAAATCTTCACGGTGAAGGCGCTATGCTTTGTGGTCTGCCCTATCCTTGCGGAGCGCTGCGCAGTAATCCATATGGTGACATGGACTGGCCGCGGGTCGTCATTGATCCCAACGGCGACGGTATCGACAGTCTCTATAAATTCGACCCGAACGACTACGACAACATCATCGGCGTGGCCGACATGTATGGCAACGGCCGCCAGCAGCTGCTCTATCACGGCAGCAGCAGCGAGGTCATAAGGTTCGCCAAACGCGTCGGCAGCGAGTGGGAGTCTGTCAATACTGGCGTTGTCGCGAATTGCGAAGACGACAAGTGCCGCATCGGCGATTTCAACGGTGACGGCGCCTCCGACCTCATGAAGCTGTTCAAGGATAGTGCCGACTACTGGAATATACGCGTCTATCTTTCTGCTGGAAGCACTTACGAGCTCCACTCGGAACTTCCGATACCTGTTTCGGACGACATAAGGCTCGCGCTGGGCGACTACGACAATGACGGCAAGACGGATTTCTACTTCACCTACAAGAACGAAGGCTGGCTGGGCCGCGTCTATTCGCTGCGCAAGGGCAGTACTGGCGCCAGTTTCGTGCAGTTCACGCCGTTTTCGGTGACGGCATGGTCGTTCGGCAGTGACGAACTCAACCTTGCAGACATCAACGGCGACGGCCTGGCCGACATCAAGGTCAACAAGCGCAACGTGCTGCTGAGCAACGCCGGTGCCGGCAACCCGAACCTTCTGAAGGTGGCGCTGAACGAGCTAGGTGGCAATTTTGCGATCCAGTACCGTCCGTCGACGAACTGGGACAACGGCTACATGCCGCGTGTCATGCATGCGGTGACGAAGCTTTCGGTCGATGCCGACGGCGGTGGTCCGGCGGCTCCGGCCGCGACCACTTACGCCTATTCGGGCGGCAAGTACGATCCTATAGCGCGCAAGTTCCTCGGCTATCGATCGATCACCGAAACCAAGCCTGTGATCGCCGGCGAGACCGAGGCGCCGACGGTGGAGACGACCTATCTGCAGGGGCTCGGGACTTACGGACTGCCGGAGACCGTTGTCTATCGCGACGGCGCTGGCGTGCTGCGCAGGAAGGTCGAAGAGACCTGGACCGTCACCAGCTCAAAACCCTATCGCTCGCTGAACACCGCCACTAAAACCCGGCTTGCCGAAAACAACACCCAGTTCCTCTTGGTCGAGCGGGTGTTCGACACCTACGGCAATCAGACACAGGAGAGAAACTTCGGACTCGTCAATGCCGACGGCTCCGACATCCCGGGCGACGAGATTTGGACGATCTGGGACTTCGAGCCCAACACCGCAGACTACATCGTCTCGCTGCCTATGCTGGAAAGGGTCTACGACACTTTTGCTTCGGGCGTCACGCAGACGAAGCTCAAGCAGACTGCCTGGTTCTACGACGGTAGCGGCAGCTATGTGCAACCGCCGACGACAGGCGATGTGACGCGCATTGCGCGATGGACCGCGTTCGGTCCCGACAGCTACGTCAACGAGCGTTTCACCTACGACACCTACGGCAACAAGACCTCGGCGGTTGACGGTGTCGGCAACCGGACGGAATGGGACTACGACCCGGTCTACCGGCTCCATCCCGTGACCGAGCGGCTTCCGGCCTATTTCGCCAATGGCAGCCTGCCGGCCAAGGCGGCGTTCCAGACGACGACGCAATACGACCCGCTGTGCGGGGCGCCGTCGCAGCACAGCGACATCAATGGCATCGTCTACACCTTCGCCTACGATTCGATCTGCCGTGTCGTCGACTACCGCAACACCACGACCAATTTCTTCCGCATCGTCCAGTATCATTCGGACGGCAATCCGCTGACGCAGCGCATCCTGACCATGGACGCCCAGCCGGGCGCTGTGGTTGCCGGTGCCACTCTCCTGAGCCAGGTCTATTACGATGGGCTGGGCCGGGTGTGGCGCGAGATGCGGCGCGGCGATGCCACCGCGACGGATCCATACCGCTTCACCGACACCATTTATGACGGGCGCGGCAATGTCGAGCAGAAGAGCCATCCGTATTTCAACGACACCGCTGCAGCGGATATTCAGTGGACGGAGAACCGCTACGACTGGGACAACCGGCTGCTGCGGGTCAAACATCCGGATGACTCCAGCCGGCAGTACTATTATAACGTGGTTCCGGTCGGAACGACCTTCTCAAGCACAGGCAATCTGCCGCTCCAGCATGCGGAACTTACAGACGAGCTCGGGCGCACAAGCTACACCTACACAAGCAGCTGGGGCGACGTGATCCGGCTGCGCCGCGACCTGACGCAAGACCCGGACGGGGCGACCCAGAACAACGAATACCGGACCTATGACCGCTTCAAGCGGCTGGTCGGGCTGCGCGATGCCGGCGGCGCGGTATGGGCCTATGAATACGACGCGCTCGGCAACCGGCTGGAGGCGGTCGATCCCGATCTCGGCGAATGGACCTATGCCTATGACGACGCCGGCCGGCTGGTGACGCAGACGGATGCGCGCGGCGTGGTGACGCGCATGAGCTACGACCAGATGGGCCGGCTGCTCAGGCGCTGGGTGGATGCCGCCGTCGACGAGACGCTGGTCGAGAACACCTACGACCAGGCTCGCCCCGGCTATTTCAACGTCGGGCAGTTGACGACGACCCGCAACGGCGCGGCTATCGCCGGTACAACCGGTGGCGCGACGACCCACGAGATCGATTATGACGGCGCCGGACAGGAGGCCCGGCGCAAGAGCTGGATCGATACCCCGACGTCCGCGACGCCGACGAACACGACGACGACGTACCGCGATGCCTCGCACAAGCCGGCGCGGGTCGCCTATGACGGGGCGGGTGCGACGCTCCAGGTCGGCACCAGCAGCGATCGCTGGCAATACACGCTTGATGGGCAGCTCTATTCGATCCCGGACTACATCACCTCGATCCAGTACGAGGCGGACGGCCAGACCAGTCGGATCGAATACGCCAACGGGGTGGTGACCACCTTCGAATATTCGCCGGCAAGGCGCTGGCTGAACCGGGTGATCACGACCCGGACGGCTGGCAATGTGGTGCTGTTCAACGCCGCCTATGGCCGCGATGCCATGGGCAAGATCACGGCCGCGTGCGACAATCCCGCGACGCTGCCGCAGAATTGCAATGCCAGCTCTTCCAAGGAGTTCCTCTATGTCTATGACGAACTCGACCGGCTGACCAAGGTCGACGCCCGCGTCAACAGCCGCGACGAGGATTTCGCCTATGCGCCGAACGGCAATCTGAAGAGCCGCGACAAGGCGGGCGTGCTGACCACCTTCACCTATCCGAGCGGCTCGGCGACGCGGCCGCATGCGCCGATCAAGGTCAACGGCGCCGACATCTCCTACGACGCCAACGGCAACATGACGCGTGACGGGGTGCTGGCGACCGCAGGCACGCGCTCCCTCGCCTGGGACGGCGCCAACCGGCTGCAGCAGGTGGCGATCACCGGCGGCGCCACCGTGGTCTTCGCCTACGGCCCGGACGGGGCGCGGGCCAAAAAATCCAGCACGCTTTCGACGACGCTCTATCCGTCGGCCGACGTGGAGGTGAATGCCGGCGGCAGCGCGATCGCTGCGGGCGATTACACGCGCTATCCGCATGCCGACATCAAGATCGTCGGCAGCCAGAAGTTCTTCCTTCACCGCGATCATCTGGCCTCGGTCAGGCTGATCACCAACGATGCCGGAACGGTGGTGGAGGACACCGGCTACTCCGCCTATGGCGAGCGGGTGGCTATGTCCAACAGCAACTATCCGAATGTCGGCTACAGCACGCAGAAGGGTTATATCGGCGAGCGCTACGACGCCGAGACCGGGCTGATCTACCTCAACGCCCGCTACATGGATCCCGCCTGGGGGCGGTTCATCTCGCCCGACGACTGGGACCCGACGCTGCTGGGGGTGGGGACGAACCGGTATGCCTATGCGGGAAATGATCCGATCAACAAGAGCGATCCGAATGGGCATATTGCGTTTGTAGTACCGGCAATTGCCTGTGCAGGAGGCGGATGTGAAGCCGTGATTGGACTCGCGCTGGGAACGGCTGTCGGAGTAGCAATTTTTGGAAATCCTTTGGCGAATGAAGAAGCGCCACCACCCGATGAAGGCGCGGAGGAGCCACCGAAAGCAAAGGCCGGGTTTGACGAGGTTCACGAAGCGCTTACAAAAGGAGCAATGCCTGGTAACAAGAACAAAGATGCCATAAAGGAACAAGCCGTCCTCGGCCAGAATGAGGCGAAGGAGAATCTGGATAACGTTCGAAGCCTTCCAGGAGCAGATCCAAAGCCAAAAGGACCAGGCGTCGAGGTCATTTCTTTTCCTGACGGCACGCGAGTTACGAGCTACCCGGAGCGAGATTCAACTAAACGCCCTGGTATTGAGCTGCAGCACCCAAGTGATAAAAAGAAAAATGTTAAAATAGATGTGCTTTCAGCTAACAAGCCGCCGGCGGTATCAGAATCTCCTGACTCGCCAAAAGCGTCGGATAAGTCAGCAGGAAGTGACCCGGATAAACTTCCATAGCGCGATGGATGACATAAATGAATGAGCCGCGATATGTGTTAAAGGACATAGCAGATGGGATACGTGAATTAACGGAGGCAGAAAGAAGATTTGCATCTGATGCCCTCGCGTACCAGACATCAAGAGCGCATATGGGTGACAAGCTAGTTCCTGATCGCACTCTGCTTGCGCCGAAAGGTAGCGTTACAGCCAGGATACTCGAATCGGTGTTCGGTCTAGAGGGTGCGAGGCATGGCCGCTGGTCAGAGGAGGATTTTGATAATTTTTTTGAAAAGTATCTTGTTGGTGGATGTTATTTGTGGATAGAACCCTTTGACAGCTTTGAACGGAAACCTGAGATACTATTTTGGGCTCCTTATTCGCCAGCCCGAAGAGATTGGCTATACGTCTACGCTAGTGAATGTGGCATGCGTCCTTGTGGCATGACACGTGTTGATGGACGGCTTTCACTTCTTGCAAATCTTGATTGCGATTTTACATATGTGTTTGGAGACCGTGATCTAATTGAGGAATTTGATCTGGCTTTTGGAGGTAGAGATAGTATTTGCAAAGATTTATGGTCTTTCTTGAGGGCAAATCTTGGTGACGATTTTGATCAAAATGATGCCTATAGGTTTATGAAAGATTACCTGCCGAAAATTGCCGGGTGTGAACAGGTGGCCGAATAGATCAACCTTAGATGAAGCATACGTACAGAGAGGGATCGGCTGACAGTGCCGCTGCTAGCGGTGGTGTTAGTTGGTTTGTTTAGCTGGTCTGGGGTTCCTCCTTCTAACCTATGCATTTTTGGGTAGACTGTCGGCGGAGACTTTCGTGGGATTCGGCCGTTTGTGGCGTTGCCCTCAGTGTGGCCGACACTGATTGCCGTCGGTGTGGAGGCCGTCTTGAGCGGCCTGTGTCTCGAGCCAGATTCCGCGTGACACGATACGGAGTGTTTGTCCAGCAGTGTGCGGTGAAGTATTCGACGATGCTGCTGGCTGCACGCCTCAATCGCTCGCCGATAGGATTGGTTAGACTCAACCACCCGAAATCCTGTGCATAAAGCCGTTTGATGCATTCTCATTCCAGCGCCCGGCCCCGTCTGCCGCTATTCTTTCCGACGGGGTGGATGGGCGTTCATGCGGTGGCGACTCGTATATCTGTCGGTTGCGCTGGCGGCCGTGAGCGCGTGCAGCACCGCGCCCGTCAAGGATTCCTTCTCCGACGCCGTGGACCGCATGCACGCCATGAACTCGCCTTTGCGCTCGGGCAAGGGGCGATCCAGCCCGATCACCGACCGGGCCACGGCGGCGACCAATTTCACCGGTGCAAAGCATGTCGGAACCGGCAGTTTCGTCTCGCGCGGCGGGCCGGCGATCGTCTCGGTCAGGCCGTCCGGCGACGGCCGGAAATATGAGCTGAACCTCGTCAACGCGCCGATCGCGGAGGCGGCCAAGGCGGTGCTCGGCGACGCGCTGCAGGCGAGCTATGTCGTCGATCCGCGTGTCCAGGGGACGGTCACCCTGCAGACACCTTCCCCGGTGTCGCGCGAGGCGCTGTCGGACGTCCTGGAATCGGCGCTGGCGGTCAACGGCGCCGGCATCGTGCGGCGCGGCGGCGGCTATCAGGTTGTGCCGATCGGCGAGACGCTGGCCTCGACGCCGCCGGTTAGCGTCGCGGGTTCCACGCCGTCCGGGCCGGGCATCAAGGTGCAGGTGGTCGAGCTCCGGCACATCGGCGCCGACGAGATGAAAAGCCTGCTCGAGCCGATCAGCCGAAACGGTGCCATTCTCAGGGCCGATCCCAATCGCAACCTCATCGTACTCGCCGGCAATTCCAACGATCTCAACGCAATGCAGGAGGCGGTCTCGGTGTTCGACGTCGACTGGATGCGCGGCATGTCGGTCGCCATCCATCCGCTGAAGACCTCGCAGCCCGCAGCGGTCGCGCAGGAGCTCGACACGATCTTCGGCACCAGCGGCGGCCCCGGCTCGAAACTCATCCGCTTCGTGCCGAACGCCCGGCTGAACGCCGTGCTGGTCATCACCTCGCGTCCCGCCTATCTGGAGCGCGCCGCAACCTGGATCGCCAAGCTGGACCGGATCGCCTACAGCAACGACGACCAGCTCTTCGTCTACGAGATCCAGAACCGGCCGGCGAAGGAACTGGCGCAGGTTCTGCAAGCGGTGCTCGCCAGCGACAGCAGAGGCGGATCGGCAGGCCAGTCTCCCGCCAGCGTTGCTCCCGACCTGTCGCCGGTCATGGTGTCGACCGAGGGCGAGCCGACCGGCGCGACCGAGGCCATGGCAAGCACACTCGGCGCGCGCATGGGGATCGAGTCCGCCTCCGCGGCGACGGCCTTCGCTCCGGCGGCCGTGGCAAGCCTGAAGATAACGGCCGACACGGAGAACAATGCGCTGTTGATCCAGACGACGGCGCGCGAATACGAGCGCGTCGAACGCCTGCTCGGCCAGCTCGACGTGCTTCCCACGCAGGTGCTGCTGGAAGCCGTTATCGCCGAGGTGACGCTCACCGACGAGCTGAAGTTCGGCCTGCGCTGGTTCTTCGAGAGCGGTGATTTTTCGGTCGGCTTCTCCGATCTGGCGAGCGGCGCGGTCAGCGCGGCGTTCCCGGGCTTTGCGTGGCGCTATGCGACGGACGACGTAAAGGTGACGTTGAACGCGCTTTCCAGCGTCACCGACGTCAATGTCGTTTCGGCGCCGAGCCTGATGGCGCTGAACAACCAGAAGGCGACGCTGCAAGTTGGCGATGAAGTGCCGATCGTCACGCAACAATCCACCGGCACCGACGCGCCCGGCGCGCCCGTCATAAACTCCATCGCCATGAAGGACACGGGCGTCATCTTGAATGTGACGCCGCGCGTCAATTCCTCCGGCCGCGTCATGCTGGATATCGAGCAGGAGGTCAGCGCGGTGGTCAAGACCACCACGTCGGGCATCGATTCCCCGACGATACAGCAGCGCAGGATCTCCACCCGCGTGCTGGTCAATGACGGGGAAAGCCTCGCGCTGGGCGGTCTCATCCAGGAAAAGAATGAAATCAGCCGCGGGCAAGTGCCGGTCCTCGGCGACATTCCGCTCGTCGGCAATCTCTTCAAGAACAAGACCGATGGTATCAAGCGGACCGAACTCATCATCTTCATCAGGCCACGAGTCGTGCGCGATATCGCGGAGGCCAGGGACGTGACCGAAGAATTTCGTCGACAGCTGAACTTCGAAACGCCGATCAAGAAGCGGCGCGGCGGCGCGAACAGGACTCAGCAAGACATCAAGCGGTTGACCTATTGATCCCGATGCTGCTTCAGATCACCTTCGGCCCACTGCTTGTTGTTCTTCTTGGCACCATCGCGTGGATCGATCTTCGCAAGATGATCATTCCGGATGCTCTGAACCTTGCGCTGGCGATGTCGGGCTTTGCCTATCAATGGATCGCCGCTCCGGAATCGGTCTGGCTGCACCTTGTGATGGCCGGTGCGGCCTATACGGTGCTTCGGCTCATCCGCCATCTGCACTTCAAGCTGACGGGGCGGGTGGGTTTGGGCATGGGCGACGTGAAGATGATCGGCGCGGCGATGTTGTGGATCGACGGCTGGAACATGCCGATCTTCATCTTCGTGGCGAGCGCCGGGGCTCTTATCTTCGTCCTGCTCCGCGGTCTGGCGAGCGTTGAGCTGACAGCACGTCAGCCCTTCGGCCCGTTCCTGGGGCTCGGGCTCCTGACGGCTTGGCTTATGGAACTGCCGCTTCCGGAAACTTCAGGTTTGTAAGCGATGAGGGTTGCAATGGAGAAAGCTGTTGGCGAGCAGACAACCTCGACGGTCCAATGTGCCCGCGAGGAGGGTTTCACATTGGTAGAAATGCTGGTCGTGCTGGCGATCATCGCTCTCGTCACGACGCTCGTGGCGCCCCAGATCCTGCGCTATCTCGGCTCGGCGCGGGCCGACGCGGCCCAGGCGCAAATCCGGAGCATCGGTAGCGCGCTCGAACTCTACTTCATCGATGTCGGAGCCTATCCCACGAACGAGGAAGGGTTGCCGGCTTTGGCGGTCGCTCCGGCTTCGGCGACACACTGGAACGGCCCCTATCTCAGGGGCGCCGACAAGCTGACCGACCCGTGGGGCGAGGCTTATGTATATCAGAACGACGGATCGGAGTTTTCCATCCGGTCACTTGGCCGCGACGGCAAGGAGGGTGGTGAGGGGCTCGACGCGGATATAGGCGGCTGAGTTCCCTTCACGAGAGTGGATTCGGGGCGAAGCCTCTGCTCCTCCGAGTCACTCGGCTGTGCCGGCAGCCAATCCGAGAATGGCATGTCCCTCCGCTGTCATGGACTTGCCGTTCCGCCGGGCGACGAGGTCGATCTGCACTGCTGCCGGCAGACCCGGCCTCGACGTCCAGTTATCGGACCAGATCGGGCTACGAGACTTTCCTTCATAATACAGATAGCGGAAGGTTATCGAAGTGATGTTGTCGGCGAGGTTAATCGATTTCTCTCCCGCAATGCTCGCTGCACCGAACCGGCGGGGCCGGAAGGATTGCATGAGGCTTCGCGCAACTTCCGTTCCCGAAAGTTCTATGGTGGTCTCGCGAAGCCCAAAAGACTGCGCCCCCTGGCGGGCTATTGTGACGAAACTCAGTCTTGCCCGATCGCCATCCAGAGACATGCGCTTTTCCGGATCGCCGTTGATGAAAAACAGAGGCATCGCCCCGCCAATGGTTTCCTCAAGATAGGCGGCCAATGCATCCAGCTCCGCCTGTGCGGAGATGTCCGTCTGAAGGCGTTTTATCGATCGAAACTGACCGAGGAAGCCCATCATCAGGCCGGCAAGAAGAGAGGTGAGAACAAGGGCGACGAGCATGTCGACCAGCGTGAAGCCTCCGCTGCGATCGCTCCTGGCGAGTGTAGTTTTGCGAAACGGCGTCATCGAAGGCTACTTTTGTGCTGGCGCTGGATCGCTAGTTCTCCGGGACCGTGCCGATCATGGGTACTATCTGGACATGCATCTCGGGCAAATCCTTTCCATCCACACCAGTAAGCGCCACGGTCACCCGGGCAGCTACGCTTCCGCCTTCGAGGGCCATCGGCCGTAACTCGATGCGCCATGACGGACCGCTGAACGTCCGCACTCCACCCGAATAGGCGTCGATCACGGCCGGCAATTCCTCGGACACCACCTTGCGCAGCAGCATATGTCGATCGCCTCTCGATTCCGCTTGGCGGTCACTCAGGCTCGCTTGAGAGATCGATTGCACCGAGAGCGCTAGGCCCAAGGAGAGCACGAGGAAAGCAACAAGAACTTCCAGCGTCCAGAAGCCGGCATCGCCGCGGTCGGTTGCCTTAGTCATCGCCGCCGTCCTGGATCATCGGAATGCCGGTCAGCCACGATACGACGATCCTCGAAGACCTATTCCTCTGATCGGTCAACGTGAATTTCGCGCCGGTCGATCCACCGTCGGCGAAAAAGAGAAGAGCCGCGCTTCCGTCGGCGGCCAGCAATTCCTGCCCGATCAGCAAATCGGCCTGCAATCCTTCGCCGAAATGGATCGTCCGTCCGGCGCCTCCAATGCTGCGCTTGTCGAGATCGAACTCGATCCGTTGCTCGTGCCCCTGCGCCAGCGCCTTGATACGCGCCGCGAAAAACATCGACTGCAGGTCCCGCACGATGGAATCCGGAGCCCCCTCGACGCGGCCGCGTCCAATCATCGGCAAGGCGATGGCTGTCATCAGGGCGACCACGGCAAGAACGACCATCATTTCGACAAGGGTGAAGCCCTGCTGCTCGATCCGCCGATCAAAAGAGGAGTGCCTCATTGCACGGCCACCTCGTTGACGCTGAGCAACGCTGTCATCACGGAGACGAAAAGACCGCCGACCGTCAGACCAAGGGCAATTGTGATGGCGGGCGTGAGGAACGTGACAAGCTGATCGATCCGGCGTTTGACCTTCGCCTCGACCAGCGCTGAAGCGCGCCTCAAGAGTGTCGGCAAGCGGTTCGATTCCTCGCCGATACCAACCAGCGTAAGCGTTGCATCGGAGAACATACCGGTCTTCTTGCACGCGTCTTGCAGCCGCTCGCCAGTGGCTACGCCGTCCCGCACACTTGCGAACCTTGCCTTCATATCGGGGATCGAACAGGTAAGGGCTGCGAGCCGTAGCGCCTCGATCATCGCCACATCGTTTTCCATCAGCAGCGATAGTGTGTGGAGATAGGTCGCAACCGCGTTGTCCCGGCGAAGGCGACCTAGGATCGGCATTTTCAGTAGCAGGCGCGCAATCGCCAGTCGTCCGGCAGGTCGCTGCCACAGCAAAGTGGCCCCGAGCGCCGAGACCAGAACGCCGCAAACGATGGCTACGGCATGACCGCTCAGAAGCCGTCCGAGGCCCGAAAACAACGCCACGACAACCGGTTTTTGCGCCGTACCGGCTTCGAAGATCGGTTCTATCGCCGGCATCAGAAAAAGCGACAGGAAGAGCACTGCGGCGATGATCATCAGAACAAGGAAGGCCGGATAGGCAAGTGCACCCAGGATCGCCGACCGCCTCTCGGCACGATAGCGGTGATCCTCCGCCATGCGGGCGATCACCTCGACGATTCGGCCACTGCTCTCGCCGCTGGCAATCATCGCTCCCATCGTCGACGGTAATCCGGGCAGCGTCGAAAATGCCTCGGAGAAAGATTTGCCGTTGGCAATCTGATCCGAGATGGTCAGGAGTTGCGTGCGGTGGTGGCCGGACGCCTCGGCGGTCGCAAAGATGCGGAGCGCAGCCGGCACGTTGAAACCCGCTTCGAGCAGCACCGACAGTTCGGAAAGAAGTTTCGCCAAATCGGGCGTTCGCCGGATTTGCCACCAGAGAGCGTTTGCTTGTTGCGCGCTCCCCGCTACATCCAATTCGGTGAGGGCAAAAGGCCGCTTGCCGGCCTGCAAAAGTTTGCGGGCGGCGTCGTGGGAATCGGCCGCGTCGATCCGGCCGGCCTCGGGCGACCCATCCGTCAGGTAGGCGCGGTAGGTGAACGATGCCACGTTCAGTGATCCGCCAATTCGACGACCCGGCGTATTTCAGCCTCCGTCGTCATTCCCGCAGCGACGAGCTTCCGCGCGTGAGCCATGAGTGAGATCATGCCCTCCTGCTCAGCTTCGGCCTCGATTTCCGCCTCGTTGGCGCCGCCGCTTACCAAGCTGCCGATCTTCTCCGACACGGAGAGCAGTTCGAAGCAGACGATCCGTCCGGAATAGCCGGTGTCACGACAGTCTGCACATCGCGTCAGACCGGACGCGGGGGACCCAGCCGATTGGCCGCGGCAATGTGGACATGTCCTGCGGACGAGCCTTTGGCTGACCACGCCGCGAATCGTCGCGCCGAGCAGATAGCTGTCGATACCGATGTCGCGTAGCCGTGTGAACGCGCCCGCGGCGCTGTTCGTGTGCAAGGTCGACAACACGAGATGCCCGGTAAGAGCCGCGCGGATCGCGATCTCGGCTGTCTCCTTGTCGCGTACCTCGCCGACCAGGATGACATCCGGATCCTGACGCAGCACCGATCGCAGGGCCGCTGCGAAATCCAGGCCGATCGCCGGTTCCACCTGCAATTGTGTAACACCTGCTAGGCGGTACTCGACGGGATCCTCGACCGTAAAGATCTTGGTGTCGATCGAATTGCGCCCCTTGAGCATCGAATAAAGAGTCGTGGTTTTGCCGCTGCCGGTCGGGCCGGTAATCAGGATGATGCCATTTGCCGCTTGCGACATCGCCGTGAGCCGTGCCCTTGCTGCGGGGTCGAAGCCAAGGGCTTCCAGTTCAAGTCTCACTCTCGATCGATCGAGCACGCGCAGCACGATCGCCTCTCCATGCGCGCTGGGCACCACCGACACGCGCATGTCGACATTCTGGCCACGCACCACTGCCCGCAAGCGCCCGTCCTGGGGAATGCGCCGTTCCGCAATGTTCAATTGCGCCAGGATCTTGATACGCGTCACGATGCCCGCATGCATCGAACGCGCCACGGTCTCTGCGAGCAACAATAGCCCATCCAGACGAACCCGGATGCGTACATTGTCCTCCTGCGGCTCGATGTGGATGTCGGTGGCTCCACGTTCCACGGCCTCGTTGATCACCCGGCTGACCAGCCGAACGACCGGCGCCTCGCGGGCGATGTCGCGTAGTCTGTCCGCATCGTTGAGATTGGCGTAAGCGTCGAACGCATCCGCCAAAACCTCTCCTGCCGCGCCCTGCCGGAGGAGCTTAAACTGCGCGGCAATGTGGCTGCGGGTAGCGATATGCAGCGAAGGCATGCGGTCGAGGTGGAAGGCCAGCGCATCGATCGCACCGCGTGAGAAAGGGTCGCTGACCGCCACGGAGACAACGCCGTCGGTCATGCCGAGCGGTAAGATGGAACTGCCTTCGCAGAACGAGAGCCCCACGAGATCGACCAACTGAGCGTCGAGGCCGAAAAGGTCGTTGAACAATGGCAATTGCAGGATCGAGGCGAGATGTCTGGCCAGTTCATCCTCCCGCAACAGGCCAAGTTCGGTCAAGACGATGTCGAATGGATGCGACGTGGAGGTCAGCGCGGCCCTGGCGCGGCCTGCTCCGTCCTGGGACAACGCACCATCGGCAACCAGACGGTTCAGTACCTCGTCCGCAGTCGGCCTTTGCAGATGGACATTCATGGGCCGAGCCCCGCAAGGACTTGAGCGATGTCGCTGGAAAGAGGCGCGGGACATGTGACCTGCGACTGTATATCGCGCGTCTCGTCCCGCGCCGCCAATAGTTTTTCGATGCGTCTGAACGGCCGATCGCGCCGCGTCGACGGCTCAATCAGGTATGCCGAATGACCACGGAATGGCGATTTCGGCGCCTCTACGGCAACGCTGATCGCCGTCGGAGAACGGGACGCGCCGGCATCCGCATGCGGGCTGGCCGCATTCTCCATCATGATGGCGAGCCGCTTGGGTGCTCGCGACGAAACAACGATGCCCAACCGCGAATGCACTGTAAAAGTCGCATAGAGGGCGGCCGGCGGAATGTCGCGAAGCGGCTGAAAGTCCGAAAGCTCGAAAACGGACTCGAACGGTCCCCGCTTCGCGCCGCTGAATATCTCGACTTCCGCGCCGCGCGTTTCGGATTGCGGCTCATAGCTTCGGTAGGTGACGATCGCTTCGGCGAGATCGTCCGCTTGATCTTCGGACACGCCAAGCGCCCTCAAGCCTGTCGCAAGCGTGCTTGCGTCTGCGGCGTTGAGATCGACCAGCCCGGTCTGGTCCTGGAGTTCGGCCGTGACCAAATAGCCGGAAATCTTGCAGACGACAGGTTGGGAATTAAGAGGCAAAGGCTGCTGCGGTGCCACTCCGGCGGTCCCCAATTGTCGCATCGCTACCAAGGTCAAGACCGCGTCGGCAAGGCTATCCAGGCGGTCCTGCTGGGCCCGGTTGGCTGCGACCAGCCAGTTGGTTCGGGCCGCCATAGCGAAAGGCGCGACGATCGCTGCCACGAAAAGCAGGAACAATAGCACCGCGACCAGCGCGAAACCGGCATTGTCATGCTCCGGCCGACCCGGCGGCGCGCTCATTCGGTGACACTACTGGCCGGCGCGGCCGAATAAAGGGAAACCGTCAAATTCCGTCCGCCACTCTCAAGTGTCACAGCGGCACGGGTAATCGAGACGACTGTCCATCCCGAAACTTCCTCGCCCCGGCCATACCAGCGAAGGTCGCCGCCTTTGGCGGGGCCGATCAGCGCGCGACTTCTATCGGACGTCAGACTGATGCCGGCCAGCCGCAGGTCCGGCATCGTCTCGGCCACCACCGACTCCGGTTCGATTTCGAGAGGGGGTGGCGGTTCCTCGACGAATTCTTCCTCCACGGGTTCGACCGGAGGCGGAACAAAGGGCCTGCGCGTGGTATGAAACAGCGGCCGCAAAAGGCTCTCGGCAGGCGCAAGCGCCAATTCCCGGTCGGGCTGGTCTGCACCGCCATTGGCCACTTGCGGATAAGACAGGTTTACGGCGTTGTTGGGCTCGATCGGCGAGAGGTCGGGCGGGGTCCGCCACCAGTGGATGTTGAGGAAAACCATCGCCGCGCTGGCCGCCACAAGAGCAAGAGAGACGGGGGTCCGTATCATTGCACGGTTCCGGCTTGCGGCACGCCGAGATCGGAACGCAGGGCGCCGTAGACACGCAACTGCGCCGATATTTCCGGTGCCTGCCTTACGTTGGGGCCGATCGATCCGCTCAGCCACAGATTGGCGCTGCGCACGATCATTGGCTTCGACGTCTCGACCGATAGCACCGCGTTGTAGACCGCCTCCACAGTGCCGGATATGTCGGCGCCGACACCGACGTAACGCACGCCATTGACCGTCAGGTCGGGGACGTTGCTGATCGACAGTACATTGGCGTTCTGCGCGGTGATCACTTCGCTCAAATGCTTCTGCATGTTGCCGCGGATGACGGCCTCGGTCTCGCCTTCGAGAAATTCGGCACCAGCCGATGGTGAGGCCATCTCCCTTTCCCGCATCAACCCGGCCTTCAGGCCGGCGATCGCCTGCAGGCGGCCGATCGCCTCCCGTTTCTCACGAACCTCCGCGTTGACGTCCAGCACGGAGGACAGCGCCAGTTGGACAGCGAAACCGCTCGCCACAAGCACCATCACGAGCACGGCAAGGGCGATCGCCCGCCGCGCGCGGCGTGAAGCGTTGACGATGCGGGTGACTGGATCCCCCATCACCGCTCCAGCTTCATGACGAGGGTGAAGCGCTCGCCGTCGGCGCCAGGCGCTTTGACGACCGGAGCGGTGAAGGTCGGTCCGCTGAACAGCGGCGAGGCGTCGAGCGTCGCAATCAGCCCGGCGGCGGAAGACGAAAACCCTGAAAACGTCACCTTGTCGTCCTCGATAGAAAGATCGATGATCCAACTGTCGTCGGGCACGAGCCGTGTCAGTTCTTCCAGGATTTTAGCGAGCGGGATCGCCTGGGCGCGCTGCACGCGCACGCTCTCAATTTGCTCGACGCGCCGATTGCGTTCGTCCGACAGCGCGCGCACGGTCTTTACCTCGACTCCGAGCGCCTCGATCTCCGTATCGAGCTGTCTTATCCCTTCCCTGTAATGCCATTGGGCATGACCGAGGGTTGCGATAGCGAGCACGGCCGAGGCGGCGACCACGACTCGGAAAAAGCCGCGCTGCAACCTGTCACGCCAGGCCGGCCGAACGAGCGCGCCAAGTTCTTCGACATATAGCTCAACTGGGCCACCCTCGCTCTCCGCCCGCATGGTGC
Organism: Kumtagia sp.; assembly: GCF_059502445.1. Lineage (NCBI taxonomy): Bacteria > Pseudomonadati > Pseudomonadota > Alphaproteobacteria > Hyphomicrobiales > Phyllobacteriaceae > Kumtagia > Kumtagia sp. The sequence goes on along the minus strand of NZ_JCACER010000017.1, from coordinate 86,398 downwards.
CGAGGCGTGCCCCGGCCTGCTCGATCGCGGCGAGAAGCGGCTTTAGCGTCTCCCGCTTGACGACGAAATAGCGGTGATCACTGCGATCAGCATCGCCGGTGGCAAACAGCATGATCACGGTGGCTGGATCGAGTGGGGTGGAGGACTGGAGGTCGAGCGCGGCCATAGCGCTAGCGCGGCGGCTGGGTAGGCGGAAGGGAGCAACTTGCCGCTCCAGAAAACGTCCCGAGCCCAGCACAAGGTCGACGATAGGGCGCTTCTTTTCATGAGCGGAACGCACGAGTCCTTCAAGTTCCACCCGCAAATCCTGGGGCTCGAACAATTCCCGCGGTTCGGTCACGTCGCCTGAAGCGCCTGCAGCGTGCCAGCTATGAACAGAGTCCCTTCCCACAACGAGGGTGCAATCTGCAGTTTGCTTTTTCCTGACCGCAGCCGGCGTCATGGCGACGAGTTCCGCCAGCCACCACTCGCCGAAATCAGCCAAATCGTTGCGCAGGGAGAATTGATGCATGCCGTCAGTCCGGCGCGTAGCAGCAGATAAGACACTCTCTCATTAGCAAAAAACAGGAAAGCGTTCAGTGACCAATGGGAACGGAACCACGAAAATCACAGGTTTGTTTAGATCAGCCGAGCGAGCGGGGGTGAATCAGGAGTGTGACGAGTGTGAATATGGCTGGAAGAAGCCAAAGCCCGTTGGCGAGAAAAATTTCTATCAGTACGCCCCCGATCCTTCCGCTCCAACTTCAGTTTCGGTCAGTGGGCGTTACGCGTGCCGCTGGAAACCGCCGGTAGCTCTCCGCCTGGCACGCTTTCCACCGAAAAGCTTCGGCATGGCCGGCCGTGTTGATCCGGCAGACAGCCTGAATCAGCGTCGCCCTGATTTCTGAATCTCCTTCAATTAGTGCGGGTCATGCTCCAAGACTGTGCGCTTTGCCGGCACAAGAGGAAACAGCTTGCAGCTGAGCCGAGGCAGACAACGCTGGTAGCCAGCCCCCGCAACCAGAATTGCAAAGGCCCCGGTGGAAGCACCGGGGCCTTTGCCGTTTGTACGCGCCAGAATACCCGCGATCTCGCAACCAACTCGATCTCAAGCCGTCCATCCTGTGGGGTCAGCCCGATTTCCCGAGAAGGGGTGGAAGCACCCTCGGCGGGAGACGATCTCAGCAGGCATGCTTTTTTGCGCTGCGCAGGAGCGCCGCGTATTCGGTGCCGGCTCTGTTCAGGATGAACCGTTTTCGGCACTTCTCAGGAGAGCGTGGCGTATGTCGCGGTCGAGCAGGTCGATGTCCAGCCGTTCGCGCAATCGGTTCAGTCGGTAGCGCAGCGTCGAAACATGAATGCCGAGCGCATCCGCTGTTCGCTGGAACCTTCCGTCGTGGAGGGCAAATGCCCGGGCGGTCTCAAGCATGTCGGCACGCTTCTCGCCCGCCAGCTTCAGAACGGCGGGGTGGACCTCGGCGCCGGGCGGCTCGGAATGGCGCGTGGCGTCGATGTCGCCCAGCGCCAGAGCCAGGATGGATATGGCAAGCTGGAGCCAAGGCAAGGCGGCCTCCTCCCGGGAAAGCACCCGGCTGGAATGGCAGCTGACGACGAAACCCTTGTTGCCTTGCGTGCGCAGGAGCAGCATCGCCACGGAACGGTAGTCCTGGATGTCCGCATCGAGGCGGTAGAGCGGGAAAGCGGTGCTTTCCCGCATGTCCGGAATGAACCGCGGAGCGCCGCCTTTGAGGAGTTCCCGCGCCGGGCTGAGGCCGAGCGGCCACTTGGTTCGCAGGCTCTCGAACAGGGGGCTGACCGGGCCATGCCGGGCCAGCAGCGTGACCGTTCCCGTGGAACCGTCGACCTCCAGCAGACCGGTATTCCGCCATTGCGGGCAAATCCGCGTCACGCCCGCCAGCCCCACGCGAATTTTTGCTTCGCTGCCGGTGCACGCGGCCAGCTCTCTTGCGAGACGATCGACAGCTTCCGGCTGCATGCCGCGCTCTCCTATGTTTCATAGGAAAACAATAGCCTGCCTGTCCTACGGATTGAAGGATGCCCTTTCGGCGTCGGGAAGGCAGGATGTGGGCCGTTCTCAACAACCGATGGATTTGGCATTTCCATGCAACGCCAGATGCACCTCGTCGCCTACCTCAAGACCGGCCCGACGGCGCTGCATGCCGGCGGATGGCGGCATCCGGAGGCGACGCTCGCCGACATCTTCGAGCCGGCGCGCTACGAACATGTCGCGCGGGTGCTGGAGGATGCCTGCTTCGACGGCTGCTTCTTCGCTGACCTGTTCGGGCTCTACGACATCCACAAGGGCGGCTTCGACACCTATGTCGAGCGCGGCGGACAGATTTCCTTCCTCGATCCGCTGACCGTCCTGCCGGTGATGGCGCGCGCCACCAGCCGTCTGGGGCTCGGCGCGACGCTGTCGACCACACTTTTCCACCCGTATCACCTGGCGCGGTCGCTGCTTTCGCTCGACGTATTCTCCAGGGGACGCGTCGCCTGGAACATCGTCACGTCGGCGACGGCTCTGGAGGCCCGGAATTTCGGGCTTGAGACGCTGCCGGACAAGGACGCCCGCTACGACCAGGCCGACGAGGTCGTCGAAGCCTGCCTGAAGCTTTGGCGAAGCTGGGATGCCGATGCATTCGTTCTCGACAAGACGACGGGCGTCTTCGCCGATCCGTCCAAGGTTCACTACAGCGACCATGCCGGCCGCTTCGTGAAGACGCGCGGTCCGCTCTCCATCCCGCAAAGCGCTCAGAAGCATCCGGTGCTGATGCAGGCGGGCTCCTCCGAGCGCGGCCGGCGGTTCGCCGCCCGCTGGGCGGAGGTCGTGTTCGCGGCGCAGAAGGGCAAGGCCGAGATGCAGGCCTTCTACCAGGACATTAAAGGGCGGCTCGACGCGCATTGCCGCCGGCCGGAAGACTGCGCGATCCTGGTGCAGACGAGCTGCATCGTCGGCGAAACAGATGCGATCGCCGCCGAGAAGGCCGCCTATCTCAACGATCTGGCCGACGAAGAGCTGCGGCTGGCAACCACCTCCAGTTCCGTGGGTGTCGATATGAGCCGCTATGAGGACGGCCAGTCGTTGTCGGACCTGGCCGGCAGCCAGGGCATGCAGGGCTCGGTCGATCTGCTCGAGCAGGTGCGCAGGGACGGCGCCCTGTCGATTTCGCAAGCGGCGCGGAAGGCGCTTCCCAACCAACTGGTCGGCTCGCCGGCGACGATCGCCGACCGGCTGGAAGAGCTGTTCCTGGCGCAGGCCTGCGACGGCTTCGTGCTGGCGCCGGCGACTTTCCCCACCAGCCACGAGAGTTTTGCGCGCGCCGTGGTGCCGGAGCTGCAGCGGCGGGGCCTGTTCCGCAAGGCCTATCAGGGCAAGACGCTGCGCGAGCATCTGCGCGAGGGGAACGCCGCATGCTGATCGGATTTTCCGCCAATCTCCAGCGGCCGTCGAAGACGCGGGCGCTGGTCGCGGAGATCGTCGAAAGGCTGGGCGACCGTTTCGGACCCGCCAGCCTGCACGATCTCTCCGAGACGGCACGCATGTTCGGCGGCGCCTTGCAGGCAAGCGAACTGACCGGCGAGGCGGCGGACATCCTCGCGGTAATAGAGCGGGCGGATGCACTCGTCGTCGCGAGCCCGGTCCACAAGGGTTCCTACACCGGGCTGTTCAAGCACGTCTTCGACCTCGTCCGGCCAGATGCACTCTACGGCAAACCGGTGATCGTCGCGGCGGCCGGCGGCGGCCCCCGCCATGCGCTGGTCGTCGAGCACCAGATGCGGCCGCTGTTCGGCTTCTTCCGCGCGCAGGTGATGCCGACCGCCGTCTATGCCTGCGATGCGGATTTTTCCGACGGCAAGCTCGTCGACAGGCTGGTGAAGGAGCGCGTCGCCGACGCGGCCGCCGAACTCGGGGACAGCCGTGCCGCCTTGGCGGCCTGAGCGAGCATTTCCGTTTTTCTTCGGATCAACGGAACTGCTCTCTATCTCTTTGTTTTTTGCAATTCCGAACGCTGCGCACTTTTGCTGGAACCGCTCTAGAGCGGAATCCGGTCAAGATGGACCGGAATTCCACTCTATCTGTTTGTTTTGTCGCATGATCTTTGTCCAAAAAGTCTGCAACTTTTCGGGATCATGCTCTAGCCGCAGGTGAAACCGCGCTGGTTTTGGGCGAAGCGGACGTCTTCCCTGGGCGTCAGCGTGCGCAGCTTGTGACAGCCGCATTGCTCGCTGAGCGGCGCGCGGATCATGGTGCGCAGGCTGATGCGCGAGGCGGGGTGGCGCAGGCTTTCATGCAGGGCGGTCGAATCTTCCGGCGGCCGGTCCATGATGCCGTCCTGCCAGCGCACGATGAAGCTGGCGGCGACGTAGCAGGCACCGATCTCGCGGGCGAGCGAGGCCTCCGCGCCGGTCGAATGGTTCATCGCGTCGGCTCCCAGGACCTTGTAGGCATGCGCCTCGGCGCGGCTGCCGAAACGCGGCCCCCAATTGTGCGCGAACACGAGCTGCTGATCCTGCCCGACGACGCGGTGCGGCTGCGGCCACAGCTCCTCGGCGGTCTCTTTCAGCAGGGCCGCGAGTTGCGGGCAGAAGAGCTGCACGGACTGGCAGGCGGCGGTCATCTTGCCCGACAGCGAGTAGCGCGTCTGCGAAAGGTCGAGCACGTCCCAGGGGATGATGAAATCTCCGGGCTTCAGCATCCGGTTCATCGAACCGGAGGTCGAGTCCGCCAAGATCTTCTTCACGCCGGCTTCCCGCAGGATCCAGGCAACCTTGCGAAAAGCCTCATGGTTGATGGAATCGATCGGCCACCCATGGGCGAAGACGTTGAGAATCCGCCTCGGCTCGCCATCCGGCGTGCCTTCGCCGGAGACCTCGATGACCTGCCAGTTCTCGCTCGGTCCCCACGGCGTCTCGAAGACCAGGCCGCGCTCCCTGACCGAGACGCCGGGCTCCAGCACGTCGTCGGGAAACATGAGACCCCATTGGGCACTGCCGGAAATCAGCGCGAAAGGGGTCTGCGGTATCGTGTCGGCCATGGGAGGAACCTTTCAAGAGGTCAGAATGCGGATATCGCCGATTGTCCGCACCTCGAGGCGCGGCGCGTCGGTGAGACCGGAGGGCTGGCCCGCGCCGCTTTCATAGGGCGTGCCGGGATAATAGCGGTTGGCGGCGGTGTTGCGGACGCGCAGTTCGACCATGACACGGCCGGCGCCCGGCAGAGCGAAGGCGGCCTCGCCGGCGACATGGCGGCCGGCGACCGCGCCGTCCATCAGGCATTCCGCGGTGCCGGCGAGGCCCGGACAGACGAGACTCCAGCGTCGGCCGGCATCGAGAGGCGGGAGCTCGATCTCGCGGCGGTAGACACCGGTGCCGGCGAAGGCCCCGAAACCCTGCCTCTCCCAGCCTCGATCCGTCCGGATCGGCTGGAACGGCCCGCCGGCGGAGAAGGTCCAGCCATCGGGCAGCGGGACCGGAGGCGGCAGGTCGGACATTGGCGCCGTCGCCGGCGCCGGCCGTGGGTCGGCCCCGCTGCCGGGCCGGGTTCCGATGCAGAGCAAGGCATGCGCGGCGATCTCGATGCGGACCGCGCCGCTGAGCCCATAGGCGAAAGGCGACACCGCGCCGGTTTCCGGATGCCAGCGCAGGAGATCGACCGGGCCGTCCGGCAGGGATAGCCGTACGATGCGCCGTTCCGGCTGGTCGTTGAAAAGGGCGAGCCGCATCCCGCCATCGACGCGCGCCGCCGCGGCGAAGGTCGGCCCATGCTCGAAGCGCGCCGGCGGGACGGGAAGGGCATCGCGGAGAAGGTTTGCGACGGTTTCGTAGTCGGGTTCGTCGACATGGCGGAGCGGCAGGCCGGCGAAGGCTGCCGCTAGTGCTTTGTCGAGGCCGGTCTCGCGCGTCTGCCGGGGCAGGCTGCCCGAGCCGATCAACCGGCCGCCCGCGGTCGCGAATTCCGCGATGATTGTCGCCGTGCGCGGCCCCGCCAGCGTGCTGACCGCCGGCAGGATCAGCGCGGCATAGCGGCCCGACGGCAGGAGCAACTCGCAGTCAAAAATCCGGGCGTCGGCGAGGCCGCTTTCGTCGACGATGTCGAAGCCGATGCCCGACAGCGTCAGGGCTTCGGCCCAAAGCCCGAAATGGCGGCCGCAATCGGAAGCGGGGCCTTCGGCGCGGATGGTCTCGAGCGGATAGAGGAGTGCCACCGGGCGGATGGGCTCGCCGTCCTCCAGGAAGGCCGAGAGCCGCGCAAGTTCCTCGAGCACCGGGGGCGCATCCTGCCACCAGGGCTCAAAATTGAAGCCGGGCGCGAAATCGAAGCGTGGATTGGCGCCGGACCTTTCGCCCGGCGCGAAGCCGTCGGTCAGATAGAGCGCATGCAGCACGACGCGGCGTGCGCCCTGCAAGGTGTGGCGGATGGCCTGGGCGCGCAGGCGCTCCAGCGTCAGGCCCCATTGGCCGGCGGCTCCGGCCATGCCGGACTCGCGGCCGGTCGAATACTGCTCCAGCGTGCAGCGTGCGCGGCCATTGGCGCGGGCGACCGAATCGCCGAGCCTGGCGGCCAGTTGCGGACGATAGTCGGCCGCGTCGACCGACGTCGCCGAACGGTACCGGTCGACGCCGAAATAGTCGACACCGGGCATCGAGCGCGGGTCGATGCCCGTCAGGCCGTCGTGCAGGCCCCATGTTCCGACGTGAGTCAGCAGTTCGTGCCCGCTGAAGGCCACGCCATGCTTGTCGCACCAGGCGCGCAGCGTGCCGAAGAACGCCTCCTGCAGCCGGTCGGAGTAGGCGCGGAAGAAACGCGTGCGCATCGCCACGGTGGCCGGCCCGACATCTCCGATCAGCGCGGCGAGCTGCAGCGCCAGCGACTCGCCGCCGAGCAGGGCCGGCAGACGTTTGTCCCACAGCAGGCTGTTGCCGACGTCGCCGTGCATGCCCTGCCAGTGATAGAAGCCGGCATAGGGATGATCGAAGAAAAAGCCCTTCGCGTCGGCGTTCGTCGCTGCAAGTAGCGGGCGATAGACTTTTTCGGCAAAACGCTGCGCCGCTTCGGGCATCAGGTAGTTGACGAGGCGCGAGCTGCGGCAGCGGGCGGCGACGAAGACGGTGACCGAGGCGTCGGTATCGGCCGGGATATCGACAGCGCATGAGACGTCGTCGGCCGCGACGATGCCGGCGCGGGAGGTGAGGTCGCGGAAGCGGCGATCCGGTCCATGGCCGGCGGCGGCGACGATCTCCCACTCATCCCAGAGCGGCGCGGCGCCCTCGTAGCACCAGCGCAGCCCCTCCTCGCCGAGAAATTCCAGCCAGGGGGAGCGGATGTCGCCAAAGGTCGCCTGGGCACTGCCCCGGCGCACCGGAACGGTCAGCCAGAAGAGGTGGCGTTCGCGGAGATGGTCGGCGCCTTCGACCGTCCGTCCACCGCCGTGGCCGGACATCCAGTTGTATTCGTCGTAAATCTCGATGGAGAGGCCCAGCCGGCCGGCCTCGTCACAGGCCAGGCGATAGGCGTCGAGGAAAGCAGGCGAAAGATAGTCGCCGAGCGGCAGCCCGAGCCGTGCCTGGATCATGATCGTGCCCAGGCCCGACCGGGCGATCTCCGCGAGGCGGGCGGCGATCTCGGCCTTGCCCGGGATATGGTGCCAGAACCAGAAGGCGCCCGGCCGAAACGGCTGGGCGGGAGACTGGAACCAATCCGGGGCTTCCATCGGGGTCAGGCGATCGGCGCCAGGTGGACGACGAGGCGGCGGCCGGTGGCGTCGGGCAGCGAGAACCGCAGGACGCCTGTGTCCCCGGTCGGGGAAACGGCCTCGCCGTCGAGATGCGCCGCGACCAGCCGCCCGGGCTCGATCCCCGACAAGGCGATCTCGAAACTATCGCCGACTTCAGGATGAAGCGTCATCGAGACACAGGTCTCGGCGAGCGTCAGGTTGGCGATGCGGCCGCGGGTCGGGGTCTCAAGGAGCGTTCCGCGGGTCGTCGAAAGGGAAAGGGTGCCCTGGGCGACGGCAACCGTCACCGGACCTATCGGGGTCTCGACAGGCCCGAGGCTTCCCGGCTCGCCGGTGTTGCGCAATTCCCAGCCCGCCCACGGATTGATGTCCATGATATCGGCCACGCCGAGCAGCGGCAGCAGTGCACCCCAGGAGTAGAACGGGTCCGTGTCGCCCTGATCCATGGCTTCGCCGGTTTCGGCGTTGTAGTTTTCGGCGATCACCCGATCCGCCCACGATTTTTCGAAGAGCTTCATGCATTTGGCGCCGAACGCCCTGGCCTCGGCCTCGAAGCCGTTGCGACGCAGCGCATGCCAGACGAAATAGTTGACGTTCGGCCATATGCGGCCGCGCCAGTAGACGTTGTCGCGATAGGCCGGGTCGTCGCGGGTGGCGTTGGGGATGACCCATTCGCCGCCGAAGGTGCGGGGGTCGTCGAGATGCTGGAGCAGCCGCCCGGCCTGTTCGGGCGTGGCCGCGCCGCAGATCAGCGGATAGAAGCTCGTCGGCGCCAGGCTCCGCACGAAGCCGCCGTTGCGCTGCCGGTTGGCGAAGATGCCGCGCGCCTCGTCCCACAGCTCGGTGCGGATCCTGTCGCGGCTCGATGCCGCCAGAGCGTCCAACTCCTCCGCCTCGCCGGTGCGGCCCAGTTCGCGGGCGATCAGCGCCAGCATCTCGGCGTCGAGCGCCAGCACCGAGTTCAAGCCGACGTCGAAGGTCGAGAGCGTGCGCGTTTCCGGCTCGTAGATCGCTTCGTCATGGGTGGCGGAATTGTCCATGCCGGTCTCGTTGCGCGCGCCGAAGTGCATGCCCTTGTACATGCCTTCGCCGACATCCGACGTGCCGCAGGAGACAAGCCCGCGGCGGTCGGGATCGCGCATTTCGCGCCACCAGAGCTGGTTGCGCCGGAGCGGCTCGTAGACGAGCTCGAGCAGCGAACGATCACGACCGCGCAAAAACATCATCCAGGCCATGAACGCCCCGTTGGGCGCCTGGGTGCGGTCGACCCAGGAATCGTTGACATTGGTGAGGCAGGCGAAATTTCCCTGCGGCGTGGCATTGGCCATTGCGGTCGCCATGTTGTCGAAGCCGAGCCGGCGATCGAACAGGCTGCACATCAGCGCATGGTAGGTGGCGTCGTTGTACCAGACGGCGAAGCCGCCGAGATCCCACATGCGGCTGGTCGCGGTGAAGTTGCGATGGTGTGCGGTGTCACGCAGGGTGTTCCAGCCCATCACGTCGCAGACCGCGTCGAGCGCGCCGGCATTGCGGCCGGTCTGGACCGGCAGGGGCGGCGAGGATGCACCCTTGGCGAGGCATTCCCGCGCCTTTGCGATCGCCAGCCCGCGGTCGTCCGCGACCGCAGCGGCGAAGCGCGTGTGCTTCGACATTTCGAGCTCGAAGCGCAGCGCCAGCGCCTTCGCCTCGTTGCCGCGGCTGCCGAGATAGAAATAGCCGTTGGCGTCGAAATCGGCGACCAGATCGGCGACGCTGTCATGCGCGGTGACCTGCACCGGCTGAGTGGAGGCGACGACGGCGACGAAGCGTGTTCCGACCTTGATGGTCGCCGCCTGCGCGGCCTCGTCGAAGACGGCGGTCGCGCCATTCTCGGCCGAAAGGGAAAGCGCTACCCAGTAGCGGAGACCCCATTCGCCGTGATGCGTGCAGCGCCATTCGCCGTGAAAGGCCCAAGGATCGGTCTTGTCGTAGCGGAAATCCAGCTTCGTGCCGCCATAGCGCGTCTGGAAGGCGATATGCTCGCCGTCGATGCCATGGCGGCCGAATGTCAGGTCGGGTCCGGGAGCGATCGTCGTCGCCTTGCCGGCCCGGCTCGAAAACAGCACCGGCGTCAGGCGAACGCGGAGGGGCAGGAAAACCATCTCGCCCGGCCGGTTCGACCAGGTATTCCAGGCCCGCGCGGCCGGAACGTTGGCATCGACTAGCATCGTCAGCATCCGTGCATGCGGGCCGGTCAGCCTATCCGACCGGCCGAAAAACCGGGACGGGCCTGGCGCCCGTCCCGTCGGTATCGGGCAGTCGATGCTACCGCGCGAACTCCGTCTTGACCTCGGCCCACATGTCCGAGATCTCCTGCCGCTGTTCTTCCGTCAGCGGAAGGGCGAACTTCAGGCGATCGAGAACTTCCGGGTTGCCCATGACGGTCCTGTTGAAGGCGTCCTCCGGCAACGCCGCGACCGCCTTCGCATTGGCCGAAACGGCCGCACCCGCGTTCGTGTCCCAGGTGACGTAGAAGTCGGGGCTGATCATGTAGTCGATGAACTTCTCGGCGGCTTCCTTGTTCGGAGCGTCCTTGGCGATCATCATGACGTCGAACCAGGCCGAGGCACCCTCGGTCGGGACGACGAACTCGATCGGCAGCTTGTGGCGCTTGATGGCGCGCGCCGCGCCGCCGGCCCAGATCTCGCCGATGTCGAAGTTCTTGGCCGCGATGCCCTTCATCCACTCGTCCTCGGACGCCCAGAAGGAGCGGATCTGCGGCTTGAGCGCGAGCAGCTTCTCCTTGATCGCCGCCATGTCCGCCGGGTGGTTGATGTCCTGGCCGAGAGCGAGCGCCGCCATCTGGACGTTGTAGATGCCGTCGTCGCGCAAGGAGACGCGGCCCGCATATTTGGGATCCCACAAGGCGTTGACCGAGGTGAGCTTGTCCTTGATGGTCTCGGTGTTATAGGCGAACGAGTTGATGCCCCAGACCCACGGCACTCCCCACGTCTCATCGCCGACCTTGACGATGTCGCTATCCCTGAACTGCGCGGACACGTCGGCGAAGTTGCTGATCTTGGAGGTGTCGATCGGCTCGATCAGACCCTCGTCGCGCGTTGCCGGCAGGAAGGGCGTGCCGACCACGACGACATCGTAGGCGCCGGGGCTGGTGCGCATCTTGGTGAGCATTTCCTGCTCCGACGTATAGTAGTCGTGGACGACGGTGACACCCGTCATCTCCTTGAACTTCTCCACTGCGAACTTCTCGTCCGTGCCGTAGCCGTTCCAGTTCAGAACACGGATTTCCTGTGCCTGCGCGGCGGTCGTGCCCGCCGCCAATGACAGCATCGTCGTCCCGGCGAGCGCCGCCGCGGCCGACAGAATGATCTTGCGCCTGTTCATTTTGATGTCCTTCCCCTGGAGAGATGCGCATGCCCGCGCAGTTTCGGTCTCGCGAAGATGCGGTTCCACGCATGTTCGTACACTAACAATATCCAACACCGTCCCTTGCGCAAGAGGGGACGGAGGCGAATTTTCGGGCACAGCGGGCACTTGCGCAAAAATCGACTTGCTAGGGTAGCGGAAACCGGCTTTAGTTCGTATACGAACAGTAAAACGGGGAACGCGTCGGCGGCAACCGCCCGGCGCCGTCTTGTCGAGGTAGCCATGACCAGCAGCGCCAGACGCCTGCGTGCAATCATCGGCCTGAGCGGGCCGACCGCGCTGTGGCTCACCGTGACGGTCGTGCTGCCGCTGGCGGCCATGTTGGTGTTCAGCTTCCTGACGGTCGTGCCGGTGGGCGGACGCGAGGCGGCGTTCACGCTCAAGCACTACACCGACTTCTTCACCCGGCCGCTCTATCTGACCAATGCCTGGCGTTCGGTTCGGCTCGGCCTGGAAGTGACCTTCTTCTGCGCGCTGATCGGCTATCCGGCAGCCTACATCCTCGCCAAGGCCATCAAGGGCCGCTGGCGCGAGGCCCTGCTCCTGCTCATCGTCCTGCCGTTCTGGAGCAACAGTCTCGTGCGCACGTTTTCATGGACGATGGTGCTCAGCGACAACGGCTTGCTCGCCCGCACGATCCACGGCATCCTGCCTTTCGCGCCCTCCTTCGATCTGCTCTACACCTACCCGGCGATCGTGATCGGGCTGGTGCAGTCGTACCTGCCCTACATGATCCTCACCTGCTACATCTCGCTGCAGGCGATCGAGGACAGTCTGACGGAAGCGGCCTACAGCCTCGGCGCGTCGCGCTTCGATGTCTTCCGCCGCGTGATCCTGCCACTCAGCCTGCCGGGGCTCATCGCCGGCTCGATCCTGATCTTCGTGCCGGTGCTGGGCGCCTTCATGGAGCCGCGCATCCTCGGCGGCCAGCAGGCCATCATGCTGGGGACGCTGATCGAGAACCAGTTCACGGCCTCGTTCAACTGGCCGCTCGGCGCGGCGCTCGGCTTCATCATGCTGGCAATCGTGCTGCTGATCATGGGCCTGTTCTATCCCGTGCTGAAGAAGCACATCTCGGTCAATTGAGGGTGTGACGATGAACAAGGCCAGCTCCGCCTTATCGGGCCTGTACCTCCTCCTGATCCTGTTCTTTCTCTACATCCCGATCATCGTCATGATGATCATGTCGTTCAACCGGTCGGAACTCTACCTGCTTCCGTTCGAGTTCGACCTTGTGTGGTACCAGCAGCTTGCGCAGAACGACCAGCTGATCGGCGCGGCGCGCAACAGCATCGTCATCGCGCTGGTCAACACCGTGATCGCGACGACGCTGGGCACGCTGACGGCGCTGTGCTTCGCGCGCTACGAGTTCCGCGGCAAGCGGGTGCTGCAGGGCATGCTCGTGCCGACGCTCACCATGCCGTGGCTCATCACCGGCACGGCGATGCTAATGTTCTTCTTCTGGTCGGGCATCGGCCGCGGACTCCATTCGATCCTGCTCGGCCACGTCGCCCTGTCGCTGCCCTATGTCGTCATCATCGTCGGCGCGCGCCTGCGCAGCCTCGGCGTGTCGATGGAAGAGGCCGCCGCGACGCTGGGCGCGAATGCATGGCAGACCTTCTGGCGCGTGACCGCGCCGCTGATGGCGCCGGGCATCGTGGCGGCGGCACTGTTCGCCTTCGCGATTTCCTTCGACCAGTTCGTCATTTCCTACTTCCTTGCGCCCGTCGGCACCTCGACGCTGCCGGTGCAGATCTACTCGGCCATCCGCAAGGGTTTCACCCCCGAGATCAACGCGATCTCGACGATCATCATTCTCGCCTCGATGGTGCTGATGATCGGTTTCGCCCGCTTTTCCAAGTTCGGTGGAGAACGCTGAAATGAGTGCTGTCGGCATCAGCAACGTCGCGAAGTACTACGGCAAGGTCGCCGCACTCGACGACGTCTCCATGACCGTCCAGGACGGCGAGTTCTTCGGCTTGCTCGGTCCCTCCGGCGGCGGCAAGACCACGCTGCTGCGTGCGATCGCCGGTTTCGTGGAACCGGATCGCGGCGAGATCACCATCGCCGGCAAGGCAGTCTCGAACATCCCGATCAACAAGCGCGACATCGGGATGATGTTCCAGAACTACGCCTTGTTTCCGCATCTGACGGTGGCGGAAAATATCGGCTTCGGCCTCTCCGTCCGTCATCGGCCGAAGGCGGAGATCGCCGAACGTGTCAGGCAGCTGCTGGAGCTCGTCCGGCTGTCCGGTTTCGAGGGCCGCAAGCCCAAGCAGATGTCGGGCGGCCAGCAGCAGCGCATCGCGCTCGCCCGCGCGCTCTCGACCAATCCGAAAGTGCTGCTTCTCGACGAACCGCTGGGCGCACTCGACAAGAAGCTCCGCGAGGAGATGCAGTTCGAGCTCAAGCAGATTCAGCGCGACGTCGGCATCACCACCGTCTTCGTCACCCACGACCAGGAGGAGGCGCTGACGCTGTCGGACCGTATCGCCATCATGAATGGGGGCAGGGTCGAGCAGATCGGTGCGCCACGCGATATCTATGAGCGGCCGCGCACGGCGTTCGCCGCCAGCTTCCTAGGCACCGCCAATTTCTTCGAAGGTGTCGTTTCCGGGCGCGGCGACGGGGTCACCCGGATCGAATTGCCGGACGGGCAGGCGATCTTCACCACCGACGAAGCGCCGGCCGGCGCGAGGGTCACTGCCGCCGTGCGGCCGGAGAAGCTGCTTGCCGGGCCGGTCGGAGCCCAGGGCCAGGAGGGCCGCACGAACACCATCCAGGGTCGCGTCATGGCCGAGGTTTTCGCCGGCAACAGCGTGACGTACAAGGTCGACGCGGGGAACAAGCCGGTGACGGTTTTCGTCCAGAACCGCACCGACGAGCGGTTCGGCCCGGACCAGACCATAGCTTTGACCTGGGCGCCGTATCATACCATTCTTGTTGCGGCCTGAGGGGCGCGCAGAGTGAAGGCCAGGATGGTGAACCGGGGCGTGCCGGAGAAACGGGAAGGCACGGGCGAGGAGACGGAAATCTCCGCATCGCAACGCGGCGAGTCACGCGACTATGTGCTCGACGAGCAGGTGGGATTCATCCTGCGGCAAGTCCAGCAGCGGCATGCCGCGCTTTTCACCACCCGTGTCGGCGGCGATCTGACGCCGACCCAATGGGCGGTCCTGGCCAAGCTCGCCGAGGTGGGCGGCATGTCGCAGAACCTGCTGGGCCGCCAGACCGCGATGGACAACGTCACGATCAAGGGTGTCGTGGAGCGCCTGGTCAAGCGCGGGCTGCTGGTCACCAGGCGCGACCCGGCGGATCCCAGACGGTTCTCGATCTCCCTTTCGCCGGCGGGCAGCACGATCTACGCGGAGCGTGTCGGGCCGGCGCGGGAAGTCACGCGCGAAACGCTCGAGCCGCTCGACAGCGAAGAACGCGACGCCCTGCTTCGCCTGCTGTCGAAGCTGCGCTAGACCGATCCTGAGATCCGGGCGATCCCGGTACCGCCCGGCCGCGCGTTCCGGAAGGATACGGCAGCTTGATTCCGAGGTCCGCGTCGGCGGCTTCGAATTCCCGGTTATTTCGTTGCCAGTCGCCTGACCGTGCCTGCCGTGTCGGCCCAGTCCGGCTTCTGCGGCGCGAAGCGGGCGCGCATATAGTCCGACAACTCGGCGATCGCCTGGTGGGACAGCGATGCGCCGAAGGCGGGCATGGCCATGACCTCCTCACGCTCGCCGACCGGTTCGGGAATGCCGTGCAGGATCGTCTGAATGAGGTTGTCCGGCGTTTCGGTATGGACGTTCGAGTTGAGCGCGAGCGAGGCGACCGGGGCCGTATCGTTGTGGCATGAGGCGCAGGCGCCCTCGAAGAGGCGGGCGCCGACGGGAAAGCGCATGCGCGCTGCCGGTTCCGCGGCGCTTGCGGCTTCGATCGCGCCGGCGGCGGCGGTTATCGGGTCTGTCGCGGGCTTGTCGTTCAGGCTGGCGAGATAGGTCGCCATGGCGTGGATGTCGGAATCGGGCAAGGGCGCGAGCGACTCGACGACGTGCGCCATCGGTCCGGCAGCCGGACCATGATCGGCGGCCCGGCCCTTCCGGAGATAGTCGTAGAAGGCATCCTCGGTCCAGCCGACAGGCGAGGCCGAAAGGGCGGTCAGCGCCGGCGCATGCCAGCCGTCGGCATAGCCGCCGCCAAGGTGCCGGTCGCCTTTCACCTCCGCGCCGAGGATATTGCGCTCCGAGTGGCAGGCGCTGCAGTGGCCGAGCCCTTCGACCAGCTCGGCACCCCGGTTCCATGCCGCGCCGCGGCTTGCATCCTTCGGGACCGGCGAGGAGGAGAGATACAGCGCGTTCCAGCCTGCCATCAGGGGACGGACGTTGAAGGGGAACCGCAATTCGGTCTGCGGGACCTTCCGGGGGGATGCCGGCTGCTGCATGAGATAGGCATAGAGGGCCTGGAGATCGCTCTCGCTCGCCTTGGCGAAGGACGTATAGGGATGGGCCGGGTAGAGATGGCTGCCGTCGCGGCTCACGCCCTGTCGCATCGCCCGCTCGAAGGCGGGATAGGACCAGGCGCCGATCCCGGCCTCCGGATGCGGCGTGATGTTGGGGGCATGGACGACGCCGAAGGGGGTTTCGAGCGCGCGTCCCCCGGCGAAGGCCAGCCCGTCATTTCCGATGTGGCAGACATTGCAGGCACCCGCGGCGGCGGCCAGCCGCCCGCGCTCGATGGCGGCGGCCGAGAACATGTCGGAGGCGGGGCGCTCGACCGGCGCGATCGGCGCGCGCCATGGCAGGACCGCCGCGCCCAGCGCCAGAGCCCCGGCAAAAGCGCCGGCCAACGGTCCGGCAACCCGGCGGCGGGCGGATTTCGGCTTCTCCTGCGTCGGGGCCGGGGGCAGCGGGTTGAGCGCCGCGCGCACACGCTCCGGGGTCAGCGGCAGCTCGCGAAAGCGCACGCCGGTTGCATCGAAGATCGCGTTGGTGATGGCCGCGGCGCTGGGCACGGAGGCCGATTCGCCCGCGCCGAGCGGCGGTTCGTCCGGCCTCGGCACCATGAGCACGTCGACCTGCGGCACCTCCGGGAACCGCAGGATCGGGTAGGCCCCCCATTCGAGGCTCTGCACGGCATCGGCGGAGAAGTTCACCTCCTCCTTGAGGACGCGGCTGGTGGACTGGATGACGTTGCCATGGATCTGGTGCCGGACACCGTCGGGATTGACGACCTGGCCGGTGTCCTGACCGCAGACGACCCTGGTGACGGCGATCTCGCCGGTCTTCCTGTTGACCGCCACGTCGGCGACCCAGGCCGACCAGGCGGCCGCCGTTCCGGGGAAGGTGCCGTGCACGTAGACGGCATAGGCGAAACCCCGGCCGTAGAGGATGTCGCCGTCGCCGCCATGCGAGAACGGCCCGGTGTGCGGCTGCCAGTTCGCCCGTTCCGCGACTGCGCGGACAAGGTCGACGGCGCGCGGATCATGCAGGTAGCGCAGGCGGTATTCGATCGGATCGACACCCGCGGCCGTCGCCAGCTCGTCGATGAAGGATTCGTGCGCGAAACTGTTCGGCATGGCCGAAACGCCGCGGAACCACGAAGCGCGCGCGATCGGCGGCATGTCGTGCACCGTCACCCGCATGTTGGCGTATGCGTAGGGCGGGATTGCGGTCCGGTCGCCCATCTGCGCGACGCCGGCGACGGGCGGGATCTTGCCGGTGAGAATGAGCGGCAGCGTCGGCGCGAGGTTCGAGGGGTAGCGTGTCTCGAACTCGTAGGCGGCCGGGCCGCCTTCCAGGTCGAGACCGCCGCGCACGTCGATGACCTGGCCCGCTCCCTTGGGCTCCCAGCCGTGCTCCTGCTCGCGCGTCAGCTGCACGCGCACCGGCTTGCCCGCGGCGCGTGAGAGCAGGGCGGCGTCGGCCGTCACGTCGTCGGCGCAGTTGCGGCCGTAGCAGCCGGCGGCCTCGAGCCGTTCGACGACGATCAGGTCCTCCGGCATGTCCATCAGGCGCGACAGGTCGCTGCGCATCGGGAACGGGTTCTGGGTACCCGACCAGACCGTCAGCCCGCCGGGCCGCCAGTCGGCGACCGCGCAGGAGGGACCGATCGATCCGTGCATCTGGAAGGGCCAGACATAGCTGCGGTCCATGATGTCGCCGACGCCCTTCAGCGCGCGCTCCACGTCGCCCCGGTCGGCCAGCTTGCGGGGCGTCGCCGGATTGTCGCGGATGGCTTCCTCAGGACGGTTCAGGTTGGGGATGGCGGGGATGCCGCGCCAGGTGACCTTCAGCTTCTGCATGGCGAGGATCGCATTCTCCTCGCGTGTGGCGACCACGCCGACGAAATCGCCGATCGTCACGACGCAGACCAGGCCCGGAACGTCCGCGACCGATCCCTCATCCACGCCCGCAAGGCTCCCGCCAACGTGAGGGCCGTGGTCGAAGCCGGCATAAGGCGGCCGGATCACCCGGCCGTGCAGCATGCCGGGCAGCCGCACGTCGTGCACATAGGTGAAGGCGCCGGTGGCCTTCTCGGGAAGGTCGATGCGCGGTTGCGCGCGGCCGACCACACGGTAGGCCGAACTTGCCTTGAGGGCTGCGCCCGCGTCCAGGCGCAGGCGGATGCCACGGCCGGCGATGAGGTCGCCATAACTGGCGAAGCGATTGCTTTCCGCCCTCGGCCGTACCACGCCGTCCTCGACCAGCAGGTCGTCCGGCACGCAGTCGAGCTGTTCGGCGGCAAGCCGCACCAGATGCGCCCGGGCGGTGGCGGCCGCCTGACGAAGCGGAATCGCCGTGACCTGGATCGTCTCGCTGGCGATCGTCGGGCCCTGGTTCGGGGCCGCCTCGGTGGCGCCGAGCACCATCTCGACGGCCTGGAACGGCACGTCCAGCTCTTCCGCGACGATCTGAGCCAGGGCGGTGCGGATGCCCGTGCCGAGGTCGACATGGCCGTTGAAGGCGCGCACCTTCCCGTCGGCGCCGATGGCGACGAAAAGCTCCTCCCGACCGGTATCCGAGACCCGCGTGACGGTGAGCATGTCGGCGTCGCCCAGATAGGCTGAGATCGGCTTTTCGCGGGGCTGCTTCATGGATGGTCCCGATGCGTTTCGTCCGGGCTGCCGGCTCGCGCCGCGGCGCGCACGGCGTCCAGGATCTCCAGATGCGTGCCGCAGCGGCATAGGTGGTGGCGCAACGCCTCCCGGATCTCGCTCTCGCTCGGATTGTTCGTGCGGCGCAGCAGGGCGACCGTGGCGATGATCATGCCGTTCAGGCAGTAGCCGCATTGCGCCGCGTTCCGGGCAATGAAGGCGGACTGGACCGGGTGGGGCCTTTCGCGGGTTCCCAGGCCCTCCAGCGTGGTGACCGGCCGGCCCTTCAGGGCTGAAAGCGGGACGGCGCACGAGCGAACCGCGCGGTTCGCGACTAGCACCGCGCAGGCGCCGCATTCGCCCAGGCCGCAGCCATATTTCGGGCCGTTGAGGGCAAGATCGTTGCGCAGGACGTAGAACAGCGGCGTCTGCGGGGAGGCCTCGACCTCGACCCGCTCGCCGTTGACCAGAAGTTCGACCGTCATGGCTGCGGCTCTGGCATGTGGCCCGGAATCGTTATTCGAGCGTGTCGGTTCCGATGATCTGCCGCAGAGTGTGCATCAGCGCCAGCCGTTCTGCCGGGTTGAGCCGCTCCACGGTCAATTCGCTGATCCTGCGGGCGCAGGGGATCATCGCATCGAGAACGGTCCTGCCTTCTTCCGTGATCGTCACGATGACCTTGCGGGCATCCGAGGGGTCCTCGCCAAGCGCGACCAGCGAGCGCGCCTGCAGGCGCGCGATGATGCCCCGGATGGTCGCCTGGTCGATCGCGGTCGAGCGGACCAGTTCCCCCTGCGACTGCGGCCCGCGGTCCTTGAGGGCACAAAGCGTCGCGAACTGCACCGACGTCAGCTGCGGATCGGAGGCGTTTGCCTGGAAGATCGCCAGGTGCTTCTGATAGGCGCGACGCAGGA
This sequence comes from Kumtagia sp., assembly GCF_059502445.1. Taxonomy (NCBI): domain Bacteria; kingdom Pseudomonadati; phylum Pseudomonadota; class Alphaproteobacteria; order Hyphomicrobiales; family Phyllobacteriaceae; genus Kumtagia; species Kumtagia sp. The sequence continues at coordinate 67,238 of NZ_JCACER010000017.1, read as the reverse complement.
GATAGCCGATCTGCTCCGAAAAGGCGTATTCGTTGTCTGGCTGCCCTGCATCCTGTTTCCCGAGCATTCTCGTTTCCGTCGCTTTCCGCGGCACCTTCAGCGATCCAGGCATGAAGCGCCGAACGCGAGCGGCCGTCAATGTGCGCCGGCGCGCGGCAATGCCCTGCTGCCCGGCCCATGCGCATCGCGTTATGGCGCATGTCGACGACCTTCACTCGGCTCAGCCTTTCATAAAGAGTGCAATCACTTTAATCGCGTTTTACGATGCCCTGTCAATCTCTCGAAATTCATGATGCGAATCAGCGCGATTTGCAAGGGTCTCGCTTCAAGATGCCCGCCGGTGAGGAGCAAATCCGAAGCAGAAAAAAAGTGTAGACACTTGAACTATTCGTCTGTTGGCCGTACTCGTTGCGTGAATGCGCTGCGGAGATGAGGTCATGGCGAAACTACAGAAGATTGCCGTCGTCGGTGCCGGCCTGGGCGGGGTCGCGGCCGGCACGCTGCTTCAGAAGGCGGGCTTCCAGGTCGACATCTACGAGCAGGCGCCCGCCTTTTCCCGCCTTGGCGCCGGCATCCATATGGGGCCGAACGTCCTCAAGATATTCCGCCGCATGGGGATCGAGGACGCGCTGGTCGCGATGGGGAGCCAGCCGTCCTTCTGGTTCAGCCGCGACGGCGCGACCGGCGACTATCTCTCGCGCATCCCGCTGGGCGACTTCGCCCTCAAGGAGTACGGTGCGCATTACGTCACCGTGCATCGCGGCGACCTTCACACCTTGCAGATTTCGACGCTGGAGACCGGCACGCTGCACTTCGACAAGCGCCTCGAGGCCCTCGTCGAGGACGAAGCCGGGGTCAACCTGACCTTTGCCGACGGCTCGACGGCGAAGGCCGACATCGTGGTCGGCGCGGACGGCATCAATTCGCGTGTCCGCGAGGCGCTGCTCGGGCCGGAGAAGCCCAACTACTCCGGCTGGGTCGGCCATCGCGCGCTGATCACCGGCGAGAAGCTGCGCCGCTACAATTTCGATTTCGAAGCCTGCGTGAAATGGTGGTCGGAAGACCGCCACATGATGGTCTATTACACCACCACCAGGAAGGACGAGTACTACTACGTCACCGGCGTGCCGCACGACGCCTGGGACTTCGATGGCGCCTTCGTGCAATCCTCCCGCGAGGAGATGGAAGCGGCCTTCGTCGGCTATCACCCGATCGTCCAGGCGCTGATCGCGTCGACCGACGAGGTCACCAAATGGCCGCTGCTCAACCGCAATCCGCTGCCGCTCTGGAGCAGCGGCCGCATGGTCCTGCTCGGCGACGCCTGCCACCCGATGAAGCCGCATATGGCGCAGGGCGCGGCCATGGCGATCGAGGACGCGGCCATGCTGGCGCGCTGCCTGGCGGAGACCGGCATCGGCGACCACGCCAGCGCCTTCCAGTTGTACGAGGAGAACCGGCGCGACAGGGCCTCCCGCATTCAGGCGGTTTCCAACGCCAACACCTGGCTGCGGACCCAGGAGGATCCGGCCTGGGTGTTCGGCTACGACATCTACGCGGCGCCCCTGAAGAGCGCCGCGGCGGCGTGAGGAGACGGACCATGACTGCTGCTCCCACCGGCCACAACGTCTCCGCCAACGGCATCCGCCAGCATTTTCTGCGCTATGCAGGAAAGGGCGCTCCCCTCGTCGTGGTGCCGGGTATCACCAGTCCGGCGATCACCTGGGGCTTCGTGGCCGAGCGGCTGGCGGAGGCCTTCGACGTACATGTGCTCGACGTGCGAGGCCGTGGCCTGTCGTCGAGCGGACCCGATCTCGACTATGGCACCGACGCCATGGCGGCCGATCTGGTTGCCTTCATCCAGGCGCTGGAACTGCGGGACGCGACGGTGCTCGGCCACTCGATGGGTGCCCGCATCGGTGCGCGCGCGGCCCATGCGCAGGCTTCGGGCATCGCCCGCCTGGTGATGGTCGATCCGCCGGTCTCCGGCCCAGGACGGCGCTCCTATCCCTCCAAGCTGCCCTGGTATGTCGATTCCATCCGGCTGGCCACGGCCGGCACGGATGCGGAGGGCATGCGCGCCTTCTGCCCGACCTGGACGGAGGAGCAGCGGGCCCTGCGCGCCGAATGGCTGCACACCTGCTACGAGCCGGCGATCGTCAAGGCCTTCAACGATTTCCACGACGACGATTTCCACAAGGACCTGCCCGGCCTGCCGGTGCCGGCCAGCCTGATGATCGCCGGACGCGGCGGTGTGATCGAAGACGCCGACCGTGCGGAGATAGAGCGGCTCAACCCGTCTATCGCCATGACCAAGGTCGAGAATGCCGGGCACATGATCCCGTGGGACGACCTCGAAGGTTTCATCGTCGCGGTCAACACGCTGCTTGGCTCAAGCATTCCGGTCAGGAGCTGATTCATGAACAAGACCCATTATCGCATCGGCCAGATCGTCCCCAGTTCCAATATCACCATGGAGACGGAGATCCCGGCGATGCTGGCGGCGCGCCAGCTCATCCTGCCGGAGCGCTTCACCTTCCACTCTGCGCGCATGCGCATGAAGCACGTCACCAAGGACGAGCTGGCCGCCATGGACGCCCAGTCCGACCGCTGCGCGCTGGAGCTGTCCGACGCGCGCGTCGACGTGCTCGGCTATGCCTGCCTCGTCGCCATCATGTCGATGGGCCACGGCTATCACCGCGAGAGCGAGAAGCGCCTGCATGCCGTCACCGTGGCGAACGAGGCGGCCGCGCCGGTGGTCACCAGCGCCGGCGCCCTGGTCGATGCGCTGGGCGTCATGGGAGCCAGGCGCATCGCGCTGGTCGCGCCCTACATGAAGCCGCTGACCAGGATGGTGATCGACTATATCGAAGCCGAGGGCGTCGAGGTCGTCACCCACAAGGCGCTCGAGATATCCAACAACCTCGAGGTGGCGGCGCACGATCCGGCAAACCTGCCCGCTATCGTGCAGGACCTCGACACGTCGGGCGTCGATGCGATCGTGCTTTCGGCCTGCGTGCAGATGCCGTCGCTGGCCAGCGTCGCCCGCGTCGAGGCGATGACCGGGAAGCCGGTGGTGACGGCGGCCATCGCGACCACCTACCAAATGCTGAAGGCGCTGGAGCTGGCGCCGATCGTACCGGGCGCCGGCGCGCTGCTGTCGGGCGCCTATTGAGGAGGAGCAGGTGATGAGCCAGTCGGCGCAGGACAACTACCAGGGAGTCTGGGGCAACCGCATCGGCTTCGGCAAGAGTCCGGCCGTGCTCGTCATCGACTTCATGAAGGCCTACACCACCGAAGGCGCGCCGCTCTACGCGCCGGGCGTCGTCGCCGCCGTGGCGCGGACGCCGACGCTGCTGGCGATGGCCCGGCGCACGCAGACGCCGGTCGTTCACACCAACATCCTCTATCACGCACCCGGCTGCGCCGACGGCGGCATGTGGGTGAAGAAAAGCCCGGTGATGGCCGCCATGGTCCCCGGCAATCCGCTCGCCGAGTTCTGCGAAGGCGTCGAGCCGGCCGCCGGCGAGCCCGTCTTCACCAAGCAATATGCCAGCGCCTTCTTCGGCACCAGCCTTGCGCCGATGCTGCACGCACAGGGCATCGACACGCTTATCCTGGCGGGTTGTTCGACCAGCGGCTGCATCCGCGCGAGCGCTGTCGACGGGGTGCAGCACGGGTTCCGCGTCATCGTCGTGCGCGACTGCGTCGGCGACCGGCACGATGGTCCGCACGAGGCGAACCTCTTCGACATCGATTCCAAATATGGCGACGTCGTCCGTCTCGACGAGGCGCTCGACTATCTCGGGAACCGGCACTGAGCCGCAGGGCACGCACTCTAGGAGAACCAGAATGGATCAGTTCAGCTTTACGGAGATCTGCCTGCATCAGCTCAAGATGTCGGGCGTGCATGAAGGCGAGCGGCTCATCGTGCTCACCCAGGGCAACGAGCGCCTCGACTATGCCGATGCCTTCATGGCGGCCGGCCAGCGTCTCGGCGCGAAGATGTATCACATGCGCCTGCCCGCCGTGCCGCCCGCGGGCGCCTGGGCGGTGGGCAAGACCGGCCTGGCGGCGATGCCGGAGGCTGTCGAGGCGCTGAAGGCCGCCGACATGCTGATCGACTGCATCTTCCTGCTGTTCAGCCCGGAGCAGATGGCCATCCAGGCGGCGGGCACGCGCATCCTGACGGCGGTCGAGCCGCCGGAACTGCTTGCCCGGATGCTGCCGAGCAAGGCGCTGCGCGAGCGCGTCGAGTTCGCCGGCCATCTCCTGTCGAAGGCGAAGGTGATGCGCATCACCTCGCCGCACGGGACCGACGTCACCTACAAGCTCAACACCTATCCGGCGGTCACGGAATATGCCTGCACCGACGAGCCGGGCCGCTGGGACCACTGGCCTTCGGGCTTCGTGTTCACAGGCGGCGACGACGACGGCGTCGACGGCACGATCGTGGTGGCGCCGGGCGACATCCTGCTGCCGCAGAACATCTATGTCCGCGATCCGATCGTCTACACGATCGAGAAGGGCTGGATCACCGATATCCGCGGCGGCCTCGACGCCGAACTCGTCAAGTCCTACATGGACGCCTTCGACGATCCCCGCGGCAAGGGCATGAGCCATGTCGGCTGGGGCCTGAACCCCGACGCCAAGTGGCATCGCATGGTGCCGGGCGAGTTCCCCGGCGGTATGGGCATGGAACCGCGCTCGTTCTACGGCAACGTGATGTTCTCGACAGGCCCGAACAACGAACTCGGCGGGCCGAACGACACCGCCTGCCATCTCGACATCCCGATGCGCAACTGCTCGCTGTTCCTGGACGACGAGCCTTTGGTTCTCGACGGCGACGTCATCGTCAAGGAGATGCAGCACAAACGTGGCTGAGGCGGAGGCGCAGCAGCCCCTCGGAAAGAACGGCCGCCCTTCAAAGGTCGGCGTCGCACCGCAGCTCGTGGGCTGGCGGACCGGCTTGTCTCCTCGGCCCCGTTCCATGCTATAGGCCGGCCTCGATCCCAGCGGAGCTGACCCTGATCCAGGTCGACGACACAGCCATTCCCGCCCCGGCAGGCGGCATCAAGGCGTTCATCATCCACCTGCGGCGCGCGCACGATCGGCAGCCGCAGGTGCAACGGCTGGCGGCCGGGTTGCCGGTGCCGCTCGAGATCATGGATGCCGTGGATGCGCTGGATCTGAGCGACGCGGACATCGATCGCGTCTACCGCAGGCACCTGCATCGACCACGTTATCCCTTCGCGCTGTCGCGGAGCGAGATCGCCTGCTTCCTGTCGCATCGTGGGGCCTGGCGCGCCATCGTCGACCAGGGACTCGATGCCGGACTGGTGCTCGAGGACGACGTCGCATTGGAGCCGGGCTTTCCGGCAACCTTCGCCGCGGCGCGCGCGTGTCTTGGGCCCGGCGATCTCATCCGCTTCCCGGTGCAGGAAGGAAGGGAGCGCGGGCCGGAGGTTTTTGCCGCCGACGGGCTTCGCATCATCCGGCCGAACCCGGTCGGGCTGCGCATGGCCGCGCAACTCATCGGCCGGGACGCTGCCGGCCGGCTGCTTGCCGCCACCGAACGATTCGACCGGCCCGTCGACACGACAGCCCAGATGAACTGGGTCACCGGTCTTGCCCCGCTCAGCGTCGAGCCGAGCGGGGTCCGGGAGATCTCGGCGACGCTCGGCGGCAGCACCATCCAGCGGAAGAAGCGGCCGCTGCTGGACAAGCTGGCGCGCGAGATATTGCGTCCGCTCTACCGGATGAAGGTCGCGGCCCGCTCGCGCGCGGGCGGCTGACTGGGAGGTCGGCAGCTCGCATCTGTGCCGAAGCAGCCGGTGCGACGCCGGGTTGCACTTTTTGGGGAATGGGAAAGACCGAGGACCGGCGCAGGCGGACTTCTGCCGGGGGGAGGCGGTCAGGTGGGAATAGTTCAGCCAAATAATTGTTGAATGGATTAGTCAGGAATGTTACGTCCCCGCCCGTCAAGGCGATCATGGCTTGACGAAGGGTTCGCCGTGTTCCGACGGGGATGGCGGGCTTTGCGGCGCGAATAGCGCTGGTGTCGGCTCGCGGCTACCGCGACAAAGCCGCGTTTCGCAGCAGCAAGGGCGAGAGCGAGGTCACGATGATCTGTTTTCCGGGCGGACGGCGAGTGCAACTGCCGAGTGTGTTGAGGGCAGCCCTGACCGCGGCGCTTCTGATGTCCGCCGGCCACGCCGTGGCTCAGGATGCCGGCGGCACGCCGCAAGCCAATCCGCGGCCTGCAGTGGAGGCGCCGTCGCAGCCGACGGCAACGCCGCAGGTCGACCAGCCCGGCGCCGCGCCGGCGCCGGCCGCCACGCAGGAACGGCTAAGCCAGCCGCAGGTAGCTCCGGACGCGCAGGCGCCGGTCGCTGCCGAGCCCGCTGCGGGCGGGACGGCGGTAGATGGCGTCGCGCCGACGACCGCGCCGGCCGATCCGGTTGCAGCGGGAGAGGGCCCTACGGTGGCCGTCGAGGACGAGGCTGCAAATTCCACGCTGCCGCACGACCTTTCGCCCTGGGGCATGTTCATGGCGGCCGACTGGGTGGTCAAGGCGGTGATGATCGGCCTTGCCTTCGCCTCGCTGGTCACCTGGACGGTGTGGCTGGCCAAGTCGCTGGAGATCGCCGGCGCCAAGACGCGGCTGCGCGGCGTGCTGCGGGTGCTCGGTTCGGTCAGGACGCTCGACGAGGCGGTGACCGAGGTCGGCAAGCGCGGCGGCCCGGGCGCGGAGCTGGTCCGGGCGGCGGCGGAAGAGGTCGGCCTCTCCGCCGAGGCGCTGCAACACGCGTCGTCTCACGGTCTCAAGGAACGCGTGAACTCGCGGCTCGGCCGTATCCAGGCGCTGGCCGGGCGCAGGATGACCAAGGGCACCGGCGTGCTCGCCACCATCGGCTCGACCGCCCCCTTCGTCGGCCTGTTCGGCACGGTGTGGGGCATCATGAATTCCTTCATCGGCATATCGGAAGCGCAGACCACCAACCTCGCCGTCGTGGCGCCGGGCATCGCCGAGGCGCTGCTGGCGACGGCGATCGGGCTGGTCGCGGCCATACCCGCGGTCGTCATCTACAACGTGTTCGCCCGCTCCATCACGGCCTACCGCCAGGCGCTGGCCGACGCCGCCGCCGGCGTCGAGCGCCTCGTCAGCCGCGACCTCGATTTCCGCTTCGCCCCGGCGGTCGAGCGGCAGTCGGCCGGCGGCCGTCCGGTGCTGATCCGCGACGCGGCCGAGTAGGGGACGCTCCGTCATGGCCGGCGGCATAAAAGAATCCTTCGACGGCGACGATCTCGACGAGAACCACGAGATCAACGTCACGCCCTTCATCGACGTCATGCTGGTGCTGCTGATCATCTTCATGGTGGCGGCGCCGCTGGCCACCGTCGACGTGAACGTCGACCTGCCGGCCTCCACCGCGACCGCGGCGCCGCGGCCGGACAAGCCGCTGTTCGTGACGGTGAAGGACGATCTCTCCATCGCCATCGGCGAGGACACGGTCGGCCGGCCGGCGCTCGGCGCCGCTCTCGACCAGACGACCGGAGGCGACAAGCAGCAGCGCGTGTTCCTGCGCGCCGACCGGGCGGTCGACTACGGCGCGCTGATGGACGTGATGAACCTGCTGCGCGCGGCCGGCTATCTCAAGATCGCGCTGGTCGGGCTGGAGACGGTGCCGGCCGGCGGCGAGGTGGCACCGGCGGGCGCGGCGGCGAGCGGACCGGCGCAATGAGCGTGCATGCTGGCCTGATCTCCGACCTCGTCGGGCCGCGTTTCCACAAGCGCGAAGTGGCCCTGTGGTCCGGGGCGGCGGTGCTCGTCGTGGCAGCGCATGTTGGGTCGGCCTGGCTGATCCATCAGTCAAGTCCGTTGCCGCCTCCTCCCGATGAGGCACCCCCGGCGATCATGCTGGAGATGATCGCCCCCACGGTCGTGATGCCGAATGCAGTGCCGCTGGACATGGCGGAGATAGCGGAGAGTCAGGCGACCGAATCGGTCGAGGAGCCGGTCGAAACCGCCGAGCCGGTTACGGAGGAGATGGACCCGGTCGAGGAAACCGAGGTGGCCGAGGCTGTGCCGGAGGAGGTGCAGGAGGTCGCGCCGGATACGGTGGAAACCGAGCAGGCTCCCGAAGTGGTCCCCGAAGAAACGATCACCGAAGCCGAGGAGGTGGTCCCGGACCTGGTCGAGGTACCGCTACCGGAGGTCGCGATGGCGATCCCCGAGCCGCGTCCGGAGATCGAAGAGCCGAAGCCGGTGGTGAGGAAGAAGGCCGACCAGAAACCGGCCAGGGAAAAGCCTGCCGAAAACAAGCCGGCCGAGAAGACCACGAAGAAGACTCCGCCGAAGCCGAGTGTATCCGCTCAAAAATCCGCACAGAATGCGCCGCGGGCGGCGTCGGCGCGGAGCGCTACCGCCGGTGCCGGAGCAAGCGCATCGGACATCGCGCGCTGGCAATCGCAGGTCCGCAGGAAGATACAGCGAACACTGCGTTCGATGAACCGCAAGGGCGACGTACACGTGACGTTCACGATCAATGCCGGCGGCCGGCTCCAGTCTTCTTCAGTCTCGCGTTCATCCGGGGATGCGAGGCTCGACAGGGAAGCCCTGTCCATGGTGCGTCGCGCATCGCCGGTGCCCGCGCCGCCGCCCGGGGCGAAGCTGCATCTCACCATACCGATCAACTTCGACTGATGGCCCCGCTCACGCCACATCCCTGCCGCGCACAGGTGCGGCGCCGGCGAGCACTTCCTGATCGATGAAGGTCAGCGCCCGCATGGCGCAGCCCAGCGCGATCAGCGGGACCTCGTCGGTCTCGGTGGCGAAGGAGATCGCCTTGGAGTGCTGGCCGCCGGCGGTCATGGCGATCGCGGCGCGCAGCGACGGCTCGATCAGGTCGAAGGCGGCGGCACCGATGCCGACCAGCGCCACCGGCGCGGGATCGATCAGCGCGAACAGGCTGCCGAAGCCGTAGCCCAGCGCCTCGCCCGCCTTGCGGTAGGCCTCGCGCTCCGGGCCGTCGTGATCGCGCGCCGCAGCGGCGAGCCGCGCCATGTCGGCGGCGTCGATGTCGGAGATCGGCGCCTCGTCCTCGCTGGCGCCGCTGGCACTGCGCCAGATCGCATAATTTCCGGCATAGGCTTCCACGCAGCCGCGGCGGCCGCAGCGGCAGAGCGCCCCGTCCGGCCGGTGCACCATGTGGCCGAACTCGCCGCCCGAGGAGTGGGTGCCGGTGAACAACTCGCCCTTCAGCACGAGGCCCATGCCGATGCCGTGCGACAGCAGTATGGCGATGAAGTCGTCACGGTAGCGCTCGGGATCGCGCCACCGCAGCGCGACGGCGATCATGTTGCAGTCGTTCTCGACCGTCACCGGCACGCCGAAAGCCTGCGCCAGACGTTCGCCGAAAGGGATGCCCTCATGTTCGGTGATCGGCGACCACAGCATCGTGTGGCCAGCCGCATCGGTGGTGCCCTGGACCGCGAGCACGATTCTGAGGATGCGCCGGCCGGCGGCGTCGCGCTTGGCGAGCTGCCGCCGCACCAGCGCGATGCATTCGCCGACGAGCTCGTCCTCGCCGAGATCGAAGGTTTTGAGCTTCCTGCGTTCCTCCACGATGGTGCGGCCGGCATAGTCGACGACCGAGACCGCCAGGAAGTTGAAGAGCAGCACGATGGTCACCACCGTGGCTGCGTCGGGATCGAGGCCGATCGCCACCTGCGGGCGGCCGCGCTTGAGCGTGCCCACCTCGGCATTCCTGGCCTCGGCCAGGATGCCTTCAGCGATCAGATCGGACGAGATGGCGGAGATCGTCGAGTGGCTCAGGCTGGTGGTGGCGGCGATTTCGGTGCGCGACGCCTGGCCGGCACGCCGGACGGCGGAGATGACCATCGCGCGATTGCGCCGCCGCAAGTCGTCGTGACGGATTCCGACCGACATGGCGTAAGTTTCCTCCCCGGCCAACGATTGCGATCCTATCGCGACCGATCGTCGACTCGGGCGAGAGTGTGGCAGAAAGCAAAAGGGCTGTCACCATTTACTTCGGGTTCCGAAAAAAGTACCTGTCGGCGTCGCAAATCCCCAGTTGACAGCAGCCTCGGGCCGAGGCATATTTTTTTCGAAGCTCGAAAAAAAGCTTCGGAGCTGTAGGAGCGCCGCAAAGGCGCAGGGAGGAAATCATGAACAAGTTTGCAGCCGCCATGCTGGCGGGTGTCGCGCTGTCGATGTCGCTCGCCACCGTCGCGAGCGCCAAGGACAAGGTCATCGGCGTCTCGTGGTCGAACTTCCAGGAGGAGCGCTGGAAGACCGACGAGGCGGCCATGAAGGCGGCGATCGAGGCAGCCGGCGACAAGTACATCTCCGCCGACGCGCAGTCGAACCCCGGCAAGCAGCTCACCGACGTCGAGAGCCTGATCGCGCAGGGCGCCAACGCGCTGATCATCCTGGCGCAGGACGCCTCGGCCATCGGCCCGGCCGTGCAGAAGGCGGTCGACGAGGGCATCCCGGTGGTCGGCTACGACCGCCTGATCGAGAACAAGGACGTCTTCTACCTGACCTTCGACAACAAGGAAGTCGGCCGCCTGCAGGCCAAGGGCGTGTTCGCCGTCAAGCCGGAAGGCAACTACGTCTTCATCAAAGGCTCGGGCGCCGACCCGAACGCCGACTTCCTGTTCTCCGGCCAGATGGAAGTGCTGAAGGAAGCGGTCGACGCCGGCAAGATCAAGAATGTCGGCGAGGCTTACACGGACGGCTGGCTGCCCGCCAACGCACAGAAGAACATGGAGCAGTTCCTGACCGCCAACGACAACAAGGTCGACGCGGTCGTGGCTTCGAATGACGGCACCGCCGGCGGCGCGATTGCCGCGCTCGCCGCGCAGGGCCTTGCTGGCTCGGTGCCGGTCTCGGGCCAGGACGGCGACCACGCGGCGCTCAACCGCATCGCGCTCGGCACGCAGACCGTGTCGGTATGGAAGGACGCGCGCGAGCTCGGCAAGAACGCCGCCGAGATCGCCGCGCAGCTCGCTGACGGCAAGACGATGGCCGACATCCCGAACGCCGTCGACTTCACCACGCCCGGCGGCAACACGGTGAAGTCGGTGTTCCTGACCCCGGTGGCGATCACCAAGGACAACCTCAACGTCGTCATAGACGCCGGCTGGATCTCGAAGGACGTGGCCTGTGCCGGCGTCGCCGCAGGCAGCGTCGCCGCCTGCAACTGATCGGCTCAACCGCCGATGAAAACGGGCGCCGCGGTTTGCGAAAGCCGCGGCGTTTTCTTAAGCTCGTCAACAGCCGGCAAACCGCGACAGACGGCCGACCGGCAGGGAGGAAGCGATGACCGATACGGCCACCAAATCGTCGGCCGACCTCGCGCGGGCATCCGAGCTCGGCGGCGTCGCCCGCTTCCTGAAGGCCACCGAGATCGATACCCGCATGCTCGGCATGATCGGGGCGCTGCTGATCATCTGGATCGGGTTGCAGGTCATCTCGAGCGCGCGGATCGGCGTCAATCCGTTCGACTTCGACAGCCGCACCTTCCTGTCGGCCCGCAACCTCTGGAATCTTTCCGTCCAGACCTCCTCGGTCGCCATCATGGCGACCGGCATGGTGCTGGTGATCGTCATGCGCAACATCGACCTGTCGGTGGGATCGGTGGAAGGCGTGGTCGGCATGATCATGGGTTTCGCCCAGGTGCATTTCCTCGTCCGCGTCGTCGGGCTGGAGCTCGGCAATCCCTGGATATGGGTGCTGGCCCTGGCCATAGGCTTGGCCATCGGCCTTTTGATCGGCGGGTTCCAGGGCTTCATCATCGCCTATATGGACGTTCCTGCCTTCATCGTGACGCTGGGCGGCCTGCTGGTGTGGCGCGGCGCCGCCTGGTGGATCACCAGCGGCCAGACGATCGCGCCGCTCGATGCCACCTTCCAGCTGATGGGCGGCGGCCCGCAGGGCTCGATCGGCGCGCGCTGGAGCTGGATCGCCGCGATCGTCGCCTGCGGTGCCGTCGTGCTGATGCTCCTGCAGGCGCGCCGGCAGCGCAAGCGCTTCCGCTTTCCGCTGCGGCCGGTGTGGGCCGAGGTGCTGCGCGGCGCCGTCACCTGTGGCATCATCCTCGGCGCCGTAGGAATAGCCAATTCCTATCCATGGCCGACGGGCATCGTGCGGCGCTATGCCGAGCAGAACGGCATCGCCGTGCCGGAAGGCGGCCTGTTCATCGCCCATGGCATCGCCATTCCGGTGCTGATCGCGATCGCCGTCGGCATCGTCATGACCTTCGTCACCAATCGCACCCGCTTCGGCCGCTACGTCTTCGCCATCGGCGGCAATCCGGAGGCGGCGAACCTCGCCGGCATCAAGACGCGCTGGGTGACCATGAAGGTGTTCATGATCATGGGCGTGCTGGCGGCGATCAGCGCGGCGGTGTCGTCGGCGCGTCTCAACTCGGCCACGAATTCGCTGGGCACGCTCGACGAACTGCTGGTCATCGCAGCCGCTGTCATCGGCGGCACCTCGCTCGCCGGCGGCTCGGGCACGGTCATCGGCGCCATGCTCGGCGCGCTGCTGATGCAGTCGCTGCAGTCCGGCATGGTGCTGCTCGGCGTCGACTCGCCGCTGCAAAGCATCGTCGTCGGCGCGGTGCTGGTCATCGCCGTGTGGCTCGACACCGTCTATCGCAAGCGCGTCTGAAGGAGGACATCATGGCCGACAGCCGCACGCCTCTGATCGAGATGAAGAACATCTCGATCGCCTTCGGCGGCATCCGCGCCGTCGACGACGCTTCCGTCGATCTCCATTCCGGCGAGGTGGTCGCCCTGCTCGGCCACAACGGCGCGGGAAAATCGACGCTGATCAAGGTCCTGTCAGGGGCCTACAAGCGCGACGCCGGCCAGATCTTCGTGAACGGCGAGGAGGCATCGATCTCCAATCCGCGCGACGCGAAGAAATACGGGATCGAAACGATCTACCAGACGCTCGCGCTGGCGGACAATGTCGACGCCGCCGCCAACCTCTTCCTCGGCCGCGAGCTGATGACGACATACGGCACGCTGGACGACGTCGCCATGGAGGCCGAGGCGCGTAAGGTCATGGGCCGCCTCAATCCGCGCTTCCAGCGCTTCAAGGAACCGGTGATCAAGCTTTCGGGCGGCCAGCGCCAGTCCGTGGCCATCGCGCGCGCCATTCTCTTCAACGCCCGCATCCTGATCATGGACGAGCCGACGGCCGCACTCGGCCCGCAGGAGACGGCGCAGGTCGGCGAACTGGTAAAGCAGCTCAAGGCCGACGGCATCGGCATCTTCCTGATCAGCCACGACATCCATGACGTTTTCGACCTCGCCGACCGTGTCTGCGTGATGAAGAACGGCCAGGTGGTCGGGACGGCGCGCACGCAGGACGTCACCAAGGACGAGGTGCTCGGCATGATCATCCTCGGCAAATGCCCGCCCGGCGCCACGCCGGGTCCCGGCGCAATGCGGATGGCCGCCGCCTGAACGGCACCAAGTCGCTGCGCCGACACGATGATCTTGGCCCTGTTGCAGACCGGCCACGCGACATCATTGCTTTCGCCGCGGCCAGCCTCCATAAAGTCGGCACCTCAGAGAGAGCATGTCGTACTTGAAGAAGCTGCTACCCTATCTGGCGTTCGCGGCGGTGGCCATTGCGAGCCTCGTGACAGCCGGCTACGCCTACCGGACTGGCGAGGAAGCCGCCCGCTACAAGTTCCAGGCGGCGGCCGACGATGCGCTCAGCCGGCTGCAGAGCAGGCTGCAGCTCGATCTGTCGCTGCTGGTGTCGACGCAGGCCTTCTTCGAGGCGCGGTTCGGCAATGTCACCCGGGTCGAGTTCCGCGACTACTACCGCGCGCTCGAGGTCAAGGACAACTTTCCCGGCCTGCGCGGCCTCGGCTTCGCCGCGCTGGTCGCCCCGGGCGGCGAGCCCCTGCTGGAACAGCGCCTGGCGACCGAGCATGGCACCGACCTGAAGGTCTACCCGCCGTCCGATCAGGAATGGCGCACGCCGATCACGCTGTTCGAGCCGCTCGACGACGATACGCGGACGGCGATCGGCTACGACATGTATTCGGACCAGGTGCGCCGGGCCGCGATCGAGGCGACGCTGGCTACCGGACAGGCGCGGTCCTCCGGACTGGTCGTGCTCGGCCAGGCAACGGGTGGAGCGCAGCCGGCGCCCGGCATCCTGGTGTTCTCCGCGCTGAGGTCCAAGCTGCCCGGGCGGGAGGACAAGAACGATCCGCCGGCCGGCCTGGTCTACGCTTCCTTCAGAACGTCCGAGCTGTTTTATGCAGCGCTGGCCAGGCCGCCGCTGCTGCCGGCCAGTGTCGAGGTCTTCGACGGCGAGCCGTCCATCGACAGACTGCTGTTCCGCTCGGAGGTTCCGCCCGACCAGCGGTTTTCCGACGATTTCCTGGTCACCCGCGAACTGACGGTCGCCGGCCGCAAATGGACCTTCCAGTTCCGCCCGACCAGCGCCTTCGAACGCCCGTCGTCACGCGCCCTGCCGGTGCTGCTGGGGCTCGCCGGCCTCATGCTCGCCGGTGCGATCGCCACCGTGGCGCGCTACCAGCAGCGGGCCTACGAGGCGAAATCGCGGCTGCACGAGACGACGGAACGGAGCCTTGCCGAAAAGGATCTGATGCTTCAGGAGATGAAGCATCGCATCAAGAACTCGATCGCGCGGGTGCTGGCGATAGCCAGGCAGACCGCGGCGAATTCCGCCGACATCAAGGAGTTCTCGGATTCCTTCGCGTCGCGGCTGCAGGCCATGTCGGCATCGCAGGACATGCTGACGCGGTCGCGCTGGCAGAAAGCGGAACTGCGCGATCTGCTGCGGATCGAGCTGGAACAGGTCTTCGGCAAGGAACTGCCGGAGGATGCCCTGAAGGGGCCGAAGGTGCTGCTCAACGAAACCAGCACTCAGGCACTGGGACTGACATTCCACGAACTCGCGACCAACGCGCTGAAATACGGAGCCATCGGCTCCTCGGCCGCGGCGCTTGCCGTCACCTGGACGGTCGAACGCGGCTCTTCCGAGAGGCGGCTGAAACTGCGATGGGAAGAACGCGGGCCATCGGCTCAGGAGCCGGTGAGGCCGGCCGGTTTCGGCACCAAACTGATCGACATGAACATCACGCGCGAGCTTCGGGGAAAGATCGCGCGTGAATATGGCGACGGCGGGCTGACGATCGAGATCGACATCCCGCTCGACCGGGAACTCAATCGCAACGGGCAGGCCTAGCGGCAGCGCGCCTCATAAAGCCGGCCACGGTGGTCGCGATAGACGCACCAGCCGGTGCGCGTCGCCTTGCCTATCAGCACGCCGCTGACCGCGCCGATCGCGCCGCCGACCAGCGCTCCGCCGGCATCACCCGTGGCCAATCCGCCGATGACGGCGCCGGCGGTGCCGCCGAGCGCGGCGTCCTTTTCCGCCGTCGTGCATCCGGCAAGCGCAGCGACAGCCGCCAGCGCGAGAACCATTTTCCTCATAGATCACTCCTGGTGCCAGTCCCATTCACTGCAAGGGATAACACGCAGAGGGCGATCTCGCCTATCCGTCGGCTGTTCTGCTGGTTATTTTCAGGTGTGGAAATCCAAAGGCGGTCAATGGTGGACGCTGGCGGTCTTGGCGCTACGGTCGACCCGCGAGGCGACATCGGCGTTATAGGACTCGACCGACGCCGTCAGCTTGCCATCGGGCGTAACGTCCCAGACGAGCTCGGCGTCCGCCTCTTCCATGGCAGGGTCGACATAGACGCACTGCCCCAGGATCCTGTCACGGCGTCCGGCAAAATGGGAGAGCGTCGGCTGAAGATCAGCCTGGCATTCCTCGTAGGTTTCGTAGATGGAGACATCCACCGGCATCTCGTTGCAGACCTTCAGGTCTCCGGAGCATCCGACGATCAGAAGAAGAGCCGCTATGTGTTCCATGGCGATTTCCCTTTCCAATGCATTAACGTAGGAAGGCTTCGCCGAGTTCCCGAATAACGAAGTCGTGAGAGTCTTGGGACGATCGCCGGACGACTGAAGGGCGGTGATTTCGTCAAAGATTTGCGGTGGAAGAGCGGCCTCTTCGGTCTTGGAGGACCTGGGCCGTCAGTCGGCCTGGAAGCTGCCGTGGGGCACGAGCAGGGAATAGGTGAGACGGTCGCTGGTGAGTTCCAGCGTCGCCGAGCCGTTCAGCGCAGCCGGCACCACGCGTTCCAGCGCCACGCTGCCGAAGCGTTTGCGACCGATCGTCTGGTCGGCGAGGCTGATCGTCTCCGTCCAGACGAGGGAGAGAGCAGGGGCCGCGCCCCCGTTCATCCGGGTAGCGTTGATGGATACGTAGCCGTCCGGCCGGGCCAACGCACCGTAGCTCACCGAATTGACGGCAAGCTCGTGCAAGGCGAGCCCGATATGCAGCGAGGCGTTGGGGTTGAGATAGGGTTTGTCGCCGCCCAGCCGGATGCTGACCGCCGGATCGGCGGTATATCTGGCGACCTGTTCCACCACCAGATCCTGCAGCGCGGCGCCACGCCAGTCCGAGGACGTCACCAGATCCTGCGTGGATGCCAGCGATTGCAAGCGCCCGCGGAAGCGCGACAGAAATCCGTCCACGGTCTCCGAATGGCGGCCCGTCTGTGTGGCGATGCTCTGGATGATGGCGAGCAGGTTCTTCGAACGGTGCGCGACTTCGCGCAACAGCGTGCGGAGCGTCTGCTCGCGGCGCTTCTGGTCGGTGATGTCGACGGCGGTGGTGACGATGCCGAGCGCTTCGTCCTTCGCCGACCAGTCGGAATCGATCCATACCGAAAACCAGCGCGCCCCGTCGTCGTCCGGCAGGCTCATCTCGAGGGTCTGCGACAGTCCCGAGGATAGCACTTCCTGTTTGGCGAGCGACAAGGCCGCGGCAGCATCGGCGGCAAGGAATTCGCCCACGGGCAGGCCTTCGATGGGTCTGTCGGCCCAGGCGGGCGGAAGGTTCTCCGTCCAGACGACGCGCAGATCCAGGTCGAAATAGATCACCGAGATGCCGGTATTCGACAGTGCCTTGAGCAGGCTGCTGCCGCGATCGGACGTGGTCGTGCTGCTATCCCGGGTGCCCATATCCTGCCCCCGTGTGCCCGATGTCTCCCCAACAACGGGCGCGGTGCCCGACCTCGGTATCTATCTTGGCTGCTGGTTTCACTGGAGACTCTAGCTATTGAGGCGGTTCCGCCGGACCGCACCGCTTTCGCTAGCACGGCCCGGCGGCGGCTGGAAACCGTTTGAGGGGAGCGGTCTCCAGTTCTGCGTCCTCGGCTAAGCGCGCCGGATGAGACCCGCGATCAGCGAGATCACCAGGAAAGCCAGGAAGATGAAAAACAGAATCTGCGCGATGCCCGCCGACGTGCCTGCAATACCGCCGAAGCCGAGCGCGCCCGCGATGATCGCCACGACCAGAAACACGAGTGCCCAATAAAGCATTGTTCCGTCTCCTGATTTGTGAAGCGAAAACGCCCGCCGCGCTGGATGGTTCCAGGGTGACGCCGATCTATGCGGCGGCCTTGGCCTGCCTGTCGAAGAACAGCGCCTGGCTGATCAGTGCCTTGACCATCTCCGGGCTGAACGGTTTTGTGACCAGGAAGGCCGGCTCCGGCCTTTCGCCGGTGAGAAGCCGCTCGGGAAAGGCGGTGATGAAGATCACCGGCACAGAAGCGGTCGTCAGGATCTCGTTGACGGCCTCGATGCCGGAGGTGCCGTCGGCAAGCTGGATGTCGGCCAGGATCATCTTCGGCTGGGTGCGCTTGAAGAGATCGGTGGCCTCCCTATGGGTGCGCGCCGTCCCGACGACGCGATGGCCAAGGCTCTCGACCATCTGCTCGATGTCCATGGCGATCAGGGGCTCGTCCTCGATGATCATGATGTCGGTCGCAACCTGACGCGATATCTCGGCGCTGGCCTGGGCCAGAAGCCGGCCGAACTCGTCCACGTCGACATCGAGAACCTCCGCGGCCTCCTCGTCGGTGAAGCCTTCGACCGCAACCAGCAGGAAGGCCTGCCGGGCGCGCGGCGAGATGGCGGTGAGATTGGCCGCGGCCTTCCTCTCCCATCCCGTCGCCGCCTGCTCGTCCGGAACCCGGATGACAACCGAGGTGAACAGCCGCGCGAAGACCTTGTAGAGCGCGATGCGGGCGTTCGACGCCTGCGGAAACATGTCGACGTCGGCGACGATCGCCTCCAGCATCGCCGCCACCAAGGCGTCGCCGCTCTGCTGCGAGCCGGAGACGGCGCGCGAGAATCGGCGCAGATAAGGCAGGTGGGGGGCGATGCTTGCTGACAAACTCATGGGGTCCCTCATTGAATGCGTGACGAATTGCATAGGCGAGATGCGCCCACAACGGGCCCCTCCATAAAAAGTTCCGCGCGTCCGGAACCATATTTGAGCAGCCGCGTTTCCGCCCCCAACGGGTTTGGGTCACGCGGCAGGGGGCCGCGGGAGTCTGAAAACTGACCAAGAAACAGGGCAACACGGTGAAATTGATGAAGGAAAGTCTCGCCCCCGGCGAATCGCCACCGCCGGCGCGCGGCTCGGCAGATGTGCTCGGCACCAATTCCGAGATAGGTCGCAAGCTCAAGCAATATTACGACGAGCTCGTTTCAAGCGATGTGCCGGACCGCTTCACGCAGCTCCTGAGCGAGCTCGAAGCAGCCGAAACCGCGCAGAAAAAGGGCTGAAGGGGATGGCGGTGGCGCCTGAGTTCAAGAGCGAACTGCTCGCGGCCATACCCAGCCTGCGGGCTTTCGCGGTATCGCTGACCCAAAATTCCGACAGGGCCGACGATCTCGTCCAGGAAACCCTGGTCAAGGCGTGGGACAAGCACCACAGTTTCCAGATGGGCACAAACCTCAAGGCCTGGCTGTTCACCATCCTGCGCAACGAGTTCTATTCGCAGATGCGCAAGCGTGGCCGGGAAGTGCAGGATTCGGAAGGGGTGATGACCGAGCGGCTCGCCGTCCATCCGAGCCAGCACGGCAAGCTCGATCTCGCCGATTTCCGTGCCGCCCTGGAACTGCTGCCGGAGGACCAGCGCGAGGCGATCATCCTGATCGGCGCCTCCGGCTTCTCGTACGAGGAAGCGGCGGTGATCTGCGATTGCGCCGTGGGCACGATCAAAAGCCGGGTCAGCCGGGCCCGTACGCGGCTGCAGGACATTCTGCAGATATCCGGGGAAGAGGACTACGGTCCCGACGCCATCGCGACACAGGTGCTGGGGTCGAACGCCGCCTGATCGCGACGGTGGGGCGGCGTGTCAGGGACGCCTGCCTGCGGCGGCGATTGCCTGCACCAGGTCGTCGCCGGAATAGGGCTTGCCGATGATCCTGATTTCGGGGAACGCGCTGGCGATCTCGTCCAGATCGGAATAGCCCGACGCAAAGGCGAAGGGGATCCGGCGCTCCCGCAGGGAAGCCGCGAATTCAAGGGTCGAGTCGTTTCCCAGCATGATGTCGATGATTGCCGCGTCGAAGACCGAATTGGCCGCCGCCGCCTCGGCCTCTTCGAGCGTGCGGGCGATGAGCACCTGCGAGGCGCCGTGGTCGCGGCAGATCTGCTCGACGTCCATGGCGATGAGAAATTCGTCCTCGAGCACCAGAATGCGACGCCCTTCCAGCAGTTTCGTCACGGAAATCCCTCCAGCAAGCTGCCTGTCATCGCGGCAAAAGCACGGCGTGTCATTTAACTTTGACATGTTTTCCTCGGGAACCCCATCGCCTCCCGAAGCGTTGTCGCTCTCGCAACTATCCCTCGTCAAAATTGGAGGTCCTGATTGTTCGGGCTGGAGGCCTATCCGACGTCCGCCGCTTACACGCCGTGTCAGAAATGTCCACTGCGGCGCCTGAAGACTTTCCGGGAATTCGAAGCGGAGGAGCTGGCTTTCATCGGCCATTTCAAGCGCGGAGAACTCAGTATCGGCAAGGGTGAGACGGTCCTGACCGAAGGAGTGGACAGCGTCCATCTGTACACTGTCCTGGCGGGATGGGCCTTTCGCTACAAGCTCCTACCCGACGGCCGCAGGCAGATCCTGAATTACGCGATGCCGGGCGACCTGATCGGCCTGCAGGGCAGCCTGACCGGCGAGATGCAGCATTCGGTCGAGGCATTGTCGCCGATGGTGCTGTGCGTCTTCGAACGGGAAAGATTGCTCGACCTCTATCGCAACCATCCGGGACTGGCCTTCGACATCACCTGGATCGCCTCGCGCGAGGAGCAGATACTCGACGAGAACCTGCTCAGCGTCGGGCGACGCTCCGCCGTCGAGCGAACGGCCTATCTGCTCTCCTTCATCGGCAGCCGCGCCCGCAGCGTCGGGCTCAACGGCGAGGTGCCGTTGCTCATTCCGATCACCCAGCAGCACATCGCCGACACGCTCGGGCTGTCGCTTGTTCACACCAACAAGACGATCCGCAAGCTGGCGGACCGCGGCTTGATCACCTGGCGAGGTGGCGGCTGCCAGATCAGGGATCTCGACGGATTGTTGGCGGCGGCTCGGTGGGAAGGGCTGAGCGAGACGGTCCGGCCGCTGGTTTGATATCCGCCCGCCGACGGAAAGGCTGAGCCGCCGGCATTTTCGCGGCACCTCTCGCTTTCGGCTCTACGATCCCGTAGCTTTCGGCCGACGCAGCGGAACAACGCCCGCGCCAGAGCGTTTCGAACCCGTTCAACAACGGAGCGACCCAAATGGCAACAGCAAGCAAGTCGATGGCGACGGCGGCCAAGGCGGCGGAAGACATCGCGGAAGATGCGGCGCGACCCGATCTGGAAGCGGATATCCGCCAGTTGCGGCAGGACATCGCCAAGCTGGCAGAGCAGTTGACCAAGACCGGGCAACACTCCTACGGCACGGCGCGGCGTGCGGCGGCCGAAGGCGCCGAGCAATTGCGGGCGCAGGGCGAGGCGGCCATACAGAACCTGAAAAGCAATGCGCGTGACCTCGAGGACCAGCTGACGACGACCGTCCGGGAAAAGCCGATCACGTCGCTGGCGATCGCCGCAGGCGTCGGCTACCTGCTCGCGCTCCTGTCGCGACGCTGACGCCGGCGCGGAGGGGTCATGCTGGCTTCGCTGATTGCCGGTCTGGCGACCGGGGAGACCATGGCGGCGCTGCGCCGGACGAAGCGGGCATTGATCAGTTATGCGCTCGCCGGCCTGCTGGCGCTGGCCGGATTCTTGTACCTGTTGGCCGCCCTCACCATCTGGGCGGCGGACCGCTACGGTGCTGTCGAGGCTACGCTGGTCATCGGCGCGGTTTTTCTGGTGGCGGCTCTGCTGGTTGTGCTTGTTCACGGCATGACGAGGCGTGCCCGGGCCAAGATCGCAGCGAGGCAGCGGAGCCGCGATTTCACCAAGGCGGCAATCGCCGCCGGCATTGCCGCCGCGCCCGTTCTCCTGAAGGGGCGGGCGGGACTGGCTTCGCTTCTCGTCCCGGCGGTCGCGGCGATCGCCTATGCGATCTACCGCGAGAACAGCAGCCGACCGTCCTCCGACGATACGTCTGAGGACTGAGCTTATCTGGTGATCTCCGGCAGACGGGGAACCTCCCCGTCCGGCGGGCATTGTCGATCGACAACCGCCCCCAAGACCGGAGACCCCAATCATGCCAAAACCCCTCCCCCCCGAGAAAGCCCGGCAAGGCAAGCTCGGCCGTCCCGTGCTGGTCGTCCTTATCGCCGCACTGGTCCTGGCGATGGTCGTCTGGGCCGGAGTCGAGTTCTGGGGTGAACGGATCGATACGCCGGCCGCCGACGACGCCGGCGGCATCAGCACCGATTCCAACTGACGCTTTCGACGGGACGTTCGTCGGCTTCTGTTTCATCCCGCCACGAGAGCCGCGTCTGGGTCGGATCTGCCCGACCGGCAAATCTCTGTCACGGAACCGAATTTCAGCGATCACGTTGTGAGCATGTAACGACGCGCCCGGCCTCCCCTGCGACGGTTCAGTCGGACGCGCCCGTGCATGGATTTCACGCACAAGGAGAGAGTATCATGGTCCGCAAACTTTTGGCTACCACCGCGCTGATGACCCTTCTGGCGGGCGGCGCCTATGCGCAGGAGGCCACGCAGCCGGCGTCCCCGGCGCCGGCGACCGAGGCCCCGGCGGCTCCAGTCGCCAAGGCTGACGGGTTCCTCGCAACGAATCTGATCGGCGAAACCGTCTACAACGGCACCGGCGACAATGCCGAGAACATCGGCCAGGTCAACGACGTCGTCATCGGCTCCGACGGCAATGTCGAGTCGGTGGTGATCGGCGTCGGCGGTTTCCTCGGCATCGGCGAGAAAAATGTCGCCATGAACTATGGCGATATCGATTGGGCAGAGCGCGACGGCGACCGCTGGATCGTCGTCAACGCCACCAAGGAGCAGCTGCAGGCACAGGCCGACTTCGACCGCCGCCCGTATGATCCGGCCCCGGCCACTACGTCCTCGGCGCCCGCGCCGGACGGCACCATGGCGCCGACTGACAATACGGCGGCCGCTCCGGCTGCGCCGGCGGACGACACGACTGCCCAGGCACCTGCGGCGCCTGCCGACGACACGACCGCTCAGGCGCCGGCAGCGCCTGCGGACGACACCACGGCCCAGACGCCGGCGGCGCCTGCCGATGACACGACCGCCCAGGCGCCGGCAGCGCCTGCGGACGACACCACGGCCCAGGCGCCGGCTGCGGCTCCTGACCAGACCCAGACCGGTGCGATCGACAGGTCGCAGCTCACCGAGATGCCGGCCGGCGACATCCGCGCCGAAGACCTCGTCGGCACCACGGTCTACGGCGCCAACGACGCCAATATCGGCGAGATCGGCGATGTCGTGCTGACGCAGGACGGCAAGGTCGACGCGCTCATCATCGATGTCGGCGGCTTCCTCGGCGTAGGTGAGAAGGAGGTTGCCGTCGGCATGGACAATCTTGCATTCATGACCGACGCGGACGGCAACAAGTATCTGTACACCAACTTCAGCAAGGAGCAGCTCGACGCGGCACCGGCCTACGACAAGAGCACCTGGGCCGACAACCGCGACACGCAGCGCATCATCATGCGCTAAGCTGTCCGATCCTGCTCAAACAAAAATCCGCGCCGGCGACGGCGCGGACTTTTTGTCACCTCATCCAAACTCACCGGTCCCTTGCCGGTGAGTTCCGTCAAGGCCAGAGACTGATCGAGATGCTCGGCTCGCCAGGCCAGCAGCCGCTCCGCGAAGTCCAGCCGCGTCGAGCGGTAGAGCGGATCCGCCGCGCGGTCGCGCAGCTCGCCTGGGTCGTCGGTCAGGTCGAACAGAAGCGGCGGCAGCCTTCCGCCGAAATGAACGTATTTGAATTGCTCTGAGCGGATCACCGCGAGATTGCATTGCTGCGGCCTTAGGCCGAAATGCGCTTCCGCCTCGCCCTTCGCCACCGACCGGAAGTCGAATTCCCAATGGGCGCAGTCGCGCCAATGCGGCGTTTTCGCGCCCCGCAGGAAGGGCACAAGCGAGCGGCCGTCGAGCCAGGGCGGCGCCTTGCCGCCGGCCAATTCGACGATCGTCGGCGCAACGTCCACCGCTTCGGTGAAGCGGTCGACCGTGGTGCCGGCCGTCTTTGCGGCGGCGGGATCGCGGACGATCAGCGGAATGTGAAAACTCTGGTCGAAGTAGCCACCCTTGCCCAGCATGAAATGGTCGCCCATCATCTCGGCATGGTCGGAGGTGAGCACGATCACCGTGCTTTCCCAGGCGCCGGCAGCGCGCAACGCAGTCCAGATGCGGCCGAGCTGAGAATCCACCTCCGAGATCATGCCGTAGTAGATGGCGCGGATGGTGCGGAGTTCGCGCTCGCTCCAGTCGCGCACCTTGCCCCGGGCGCCGGGCAGGAATTTCGCCTTGCGTTGGCGGGCGAGCTCGTAGGCGAGCCAGGGGTGGCTTTTCGCCTCGTCCTTCCAGCGCCGGGCGCGGTGGAAAGCGGGGCCATCGCCGGGATCGTACATGTCGTTGAACGGCGCCGGCACGACGAAGGGCGGATGCGGGCTGATGAAGGAGAGATGGGCGAACCAGGGCCGCCCCGCCTCCTGCTCGCCGAGCCAGCGGATGAACTCGCCGGCCATGAAGGCGGTCGGCGTCTCGTCGCTGGAATAGACCGGCGCGGCCCGTGTCACCTCGCCATGACCCGAACGCGCCGGCCGATGGATATCGGGATAGCCGGGCCTCGCATCGACGCCGCGGGCGGCGAGCCAGGAGAGCCACTGCCTCTGGTGCTCCGGCAGCAGCTGCCGCGGCGTGAAGCCGGGCAGCATGCCTTCGTAGGTCCTGAGCACCGGATCGCCCGGCGCATGGCTGCGCGGATCGGACGCCACGTCGGTGTAGCCGAACAGCGTCGGATCGTAGCCCATCGTCCGGGCGGCGAGCGCCACGTTCCAGTGGCGCCGGTCCATCGGCGTGCCGTTGCGGCAGACGCGGTTGGTCATCTGGTAGAGGCCGGTATAGAGGCAGGCGCGCGCCGGCGAGCAGGGCGCGGCGCCGGCGAAATGCCGCCGGAACAGCACGCCTTCCCGTGCCAGCGCATCGACGTTGGGCGTCTTCACCGTGGGATGGCCGGCGGCCGAGAGACAGTCGCCGCGCCACTGGTCGCAGGTGACGAACAGGATGTTCCGAGGGGCGGCCGGGCGGCCGGTCTTCTTCGGCCGCTCCTTCCCACCGGCAGTCGCCGTCGGCGCCGTTCCATATCCTATGAACGATTCTGCAATATCGTTTCCAACCAATGAACGATCCATCCTCTGTTTGGCGCCTACCGGGCGAAGCGCTTTTGCCCGACATAGAAGCCATCCGAGCAACACCCCTGCAACTCGAAAGAAGGGAGACAGATCATGCTCAACCAGATCAGAGGCATTCACCACGTCACGTCGATGGCCAGGGACGCCAGCGAGAACAACCGGTTCTTCACCGGCAAGCTCGGGCTGCGCAGGGTCAAGAAGACGGTGAACTTCGACGCGCCCGACGTCTACCACCTCTATTACGGCGACGGCCAGGGCACGCCGGGCTCGGTGAAGACCTATTTCCCGTTCCCCAACATCGGCAAGGGTCGCCGCGGCGCCGGCGAGGTTGGTACCACCGTGTTCTCCGTTCCCGCCGGCTCGCTGGGCTATTGGGAGCAGCGTCTCGCCGAACAGGGCGTGACCGGATTGTTGCGCGAGACCAGCTTCGGCGAGAACCGCCTGCGCTTCGACGGTCCCGACGGCGACGGTTTCGCTCTGGTCGAGATCGCCGATGACGGACGCGCGCTATGGGGCGAGGGCGGCGTGCCGGCCGACGAGGCGATCCGCGGCTTCCATTCCGCCTCGCTCAGGCTGCGCGACGGCGGCGCGACCGAGGAGCTGCTGAAGTTCATGGGCTACGAGTCCGTCGATAGCTCCGGCAACGTCAAGCGGCTGGCGATCAGGGACGGCAACGGCGCCGATGTGATCGACATCGAGACCGTTCCGGGAGCGAACTTCGCCGATCTCGGCGCCGGCTCCGTGCATCACATCGCCTTCGCGGTGGAGAACCGGGCGAAGCAGCTCGAGGTGCGCAAGGCGCTGATCGACACGGGCCATCATGTGACGCCGGTGATCGACCGGGACTATTTCTGGGCGATCTACTTCCGCACGCCCGGCGGCGTGCTGTTCGAGGTGGCCACCAACGAGCCCGGATTCGACCGCGACGAGGATGCCGCCCATCTCGGCGAGGCGCTGAAGCTGCCGGCGCAGCATGCGCATCTGCGGCCTTATCTGGAACAGCACCTGCAGCCGCTGGGCGCCTGACGGGAGAATGCCGATGTCGACTTCCTACATCCACAAGCGCCTGCCCGGAGAGCCGGGCGGGCCCCTGCTCCTCGCCTTCCACGGCACGGGCGGCGACGAGAACCAGCTGGTATCCCTCGGACGCGATCTCGTGCCCGAGGCAACGATCGTGTCGCCGCGCGGCGACGTGTCGGAGGGCGGCGCCGCCCGCTTCTTCCGGCGCACCGGCGAGGGCGTCTACGACATGGCCGACTTGGCGCGGGCGACGGCCAGGATGGCTGCCTTCGTCGAGGCGCACCGGGCGGCCGAGAAGCCGTCGGCGGTGCTCGGCATCGGCTATTCCAACGGCGCCAACATTCTTGCTTCGGTGCTGTTCCGGCAGCCGGAGCTGTTCGACGCCGCCGTGCTGATGCATCCGCTGATCCCTTTCGAGCCGAAGATTGAAGGCAGTCTGGCCGGCCGCCGCATTCTCGTCACGGCCGGGCGCCGCGATCCGATCTGCCCGCCGGAGCTGACGTCGCGGCTGGCCGCCGGTTTGCG
Organism: Kumtagia sp.; assembly: GCF_059502445.1. NCBI lineage: Bacteria > Pseudomonadati > Pseudomonadota > Alphaproteobacteria > Hyphomicrobiales > Phyllobacteriaceae > Kumtagia > Kumtagia sp. Next base: position 40,907 of record NZ_JCACER010000017.1, on the reverse strand, counting down.
CGCGGCCGGCGCGGATGTCACAGTCGACTGGCACGAGGGCGGGCACGAGGTGCGGCCCGGCGAGATCGAGGCGGCGCGGCGCTTTCTGGCCGGTGTGGTGAAGGAGAAGAACAATGTCTGAGCAGGTGCCGGAGATCGAATTCGAGGAGAGCGGCTCGAAAGGCCGCTATCTCTACCGCGCCGACGGCGCCGAGGCGGAGATGACGTTCTCCAAGGCCGGCGAAAAGCTGATCATCATCGACCACACCGGCGTCCCCGACGCTTTTCGGGGGCAGGGGGTCGGCCTGCGGCTGGTGACCCGCGCGGTCGAGGACGCCCGCGCCGCCGGCAAGAAGATCATGCCGCTATGCCCGTTCGCCAACGCGCAGTTCCGCCGGCATCCGGAATGGGCGGACGTGCTGAAGGGCTGATGGGGCGTTGCGATAGCGTTGCGACCTGTACCCCCACCCCTAACCCCTTCCCACAAGGGGGGAGGGCGACTTTGCGGCCGCGATGCAATGCACGACCGTCGACGATGAGTGCTCGGCGGAGACGTCAGCCGGTCTCCCTCCCCCTTGTGGGGAGGGGTTAGGGGTGGGGGTAAACTCATATGCGATAGCCCGGCCCTCCCGGGGAGAGGAGCGCTGGCCGCAAGGTGAGCGCCTATCGCTGGAGCTGCGCATTCGCCCCAAGTGTGGGAGAGGGGCTCGAAGGGCCGGTGAGGGTTGCGTTTCGCAGCACAACGCCCGCGGCATCAGCCCTTGTGATGCACCTCCTGCAGGCCGTAGACCGGCGTCGGGATGCCCTCCTGCCGCGCCTTCAGCTGCAGCGCCAGGAACTGCGAATAGTGGCGCGACTGGTGCAGGTTGCCGCCGTGGAACCACAAACCCTCCTGCTGCGTCGGCTTCCACATGTTGCGCTGCTCGCCCTCCCAGGGACCGGGATCCTTGGTCGTGTTGGAGCCGAGACCCCAGCATTTGCCGACCTTGTCGGCCACCTCGCGCGAGATCAGCTCGGCCGCCCAGCCGTTCATCGAACCATAGCCGGTGGCGTAGACGATCACGTCGGCCGGCAGTTTTGTGCCGTCCTCCAGCAGCACCGCATCCTCGGTGATCTCCTTGACGCCGGAGCCGCTCTTCAGCTTGATCGAGCCGTCGATGACGAGATCGCAGGCGCCGACGTCGATATAATAGCCGGAGCCGCGCCGCAGATATTTCATGAACAGGCCGGAGCCGTCGTCGCCCCAGTCGAGCATGAAGCCGGCCTTCTCCAGATCCGCGTAGAACTTCTGGTCGCGATCCTTCATCTGCCGGTAGAGCGGGATCTGGAACTCGTGCAGGATTTTGTAGGGCAGCGAGGCGAAGATCAGGTCGGCCTTGGCGGTGGTCATGCCGTTGCGCACCGCCTGCTCGGAATAGAGCGCGCTCAGCCCGACCTCCATCAGCGTCTCGGAGCGCACGATGTGGGTGGACGAACGCTGCACCATGGTGACGTCGGCGCCGGCTTCCCACAGCGCCGCGCAGATGTCGTGGGCGGAGTTGTTGGAGCCGATGACGACCGCCTTCTTGCCGGCATAGGCGTCCGGCCCCGGATGTCGCGAGGAATGGTGCTGGTCGCCCCTGAATTTTTCCATGCCGGGGAATTTCGGCAGGTTGGGCCTGCCGGACATGCCGGTCGCCAGCACGAGCTGCTTCGGCTTCAGCACGATCTCCTTGCCGTCGCGCTCGACCACGACGGTCCATTCCCCTGCGGCCTCGTCGTAACTGGCCTTCTTCGCGGTCGTGGAGGTCCAGTAGTTGAGCTCCATCACCCTGGTGTACATCTCCAGCCAGTCGCCGATCTTGTCTTTTGGCGAGAACACCGGCCAGTTCTTGGGGAAGTCGATATAGGGCAGGTGATCGTACCAGACGGGGTCGTGCAGGCAGAGCGACTTGTAGCGCTTGCGCCAGCTGTCGCCGGGGCGCTCGTTCTTCTCGACGATGATGGTGGATACGCCGAGCTGCTTCAGCCGGGCGCCGAGCGCGATGCCGCCCTGGCCGCCGCCGACGATGACGCAATAGGGCTGGCGGCTGAAGCCGAGTTCGGCGATCTCCTCCTCGCGCTCCTCCTTCCACGACTTGCGGCCCTTGCCGTGACCGTGCTTGGCGCCGAGCGGGCGGGTGAAGCCGGCCTTCTCCTCATGCCCCTTCAGCTCGGCCATGGTGGTGAGCAGCGTCCAGATCTTGCCGTCCTTCAGCCGGATCTGGCCGTAGCCGCGCGCCACCTTCGTCTCGAAGCTGATCCAGCCTTCCAGCAGCCCGTCCGCCTCTGCGGCGTCCTCGCCCTCGGCAACCGCCCAGTTCGACGGCCCGACATCGGCGAGCCGGCTCTTCAGCATGTCGCGGATCTGCTCCTTGCCCTCCATCGTCCTGATGTTCCAGGTGAAGGCGACGAGGTCTCGCCAGTAGCAGTCGTCCTGGAACAGCGACACCGCGGCGTCGATGTCGCCGGAGGCCAGGGCCGCGCCGAACTTTTCGAGAAGTCCGGCGAGTTTCTGGTTCGGGGCCTTGTCGAGCATGCATTCCTCCCTACACTGGCTGTCCGGCCAACGGCGAACTCGAACGTCGACGCAACGGTTCACCGCCACGTCCTGCATCCGGTGCTGCGAATTTCCTCCGTGACGCGGCGATCGCGAGCGTGACCGGGACATGCCTCCTGCATACCCCGATGTCCCGCGCGGCCTCCTCCACGCCGAAATCCGATGGCCGCCGACGATCATACGGAATGAGCGCGCGATGACCAGAGCAAGGCCTTTCGACTTTCGGTCAGAGGGATAGCGAAGGCACGGACAGCGACGTTGGCTCGGACGCGCTCGAACTTGGGAGTGGGGACCGCAGGCTACGCTACCACTATCAGCAGTGCTGATTGGACAGACGGTATTCATCACGTGCCGCTTTTGTGCAAATTTAAAAAAATTCCGCTTGATATGAATGGACTGACGGGAATGCAGAGGATTGATCCCGATTGGACGGCGCCGCTCGAGGGGCACGACTGGCGTGACGACGTACTCATGCTAGCCGTCGCTTGGTTCAAGTCCTTTGTTCCGAGCAGTCAAATGGAAAAACGTCTCGACGCTGCTAAGAGCTTCCTTGTTTCTGCGCGAGATAGAATGCGTGAAGGGCTCCCAACACCTCTTTTCGATCCTGCGGATACCGCTGCTTGGTATATTCTCCAGGCGGAAACATATCCTGTTGATCGAAAATTCTGGACCCCAGAAGGAGTAATGCGTGCTGTTCCGTTCCTGACTCGTATTGGCAAGGAACTCCCTCTTCTACTGAAAGTGAGAGACGTCGAGGAACGAGCGGGGCGCATCATGCTGTCGGAACGACGCCAGCCCGATGGTGGCATCTATGAGTTGTTGGTCGCGCTCGCATATAAGCGTAACGGCTGGGATCGCGTGGAGTTTGTACCCGAAACGCCAGGGCGGGGCAGAACACCCGACTTGCATGTCTTTCGAAAAGGGAGTCGGTGGGCCGTAGAGTGCAAGAGGCTTACGCCCTCGTCCTATGCCGCCCGAGAGAAAGCGCGAGGTATGGAACTCGCAAAACCGATTCACGCTCTTTGCCTAGATATGAGCGAATCTGTTGTGGTCGAGGTTAAGTACAAGGTCGAGCTCGACAATGTGCCAGACGACTATCTTGTTGCGCCTGTCCGCTTGGCAATCCAGAGGCGATCACTAAATCCATGGGAAGATGAAATCGCTTGGGGAAGTGTCCGTCCTGTAAACTGGCCACTCATCCGCAAAGTTTTGGTTAAGGACCATGTCTACTTCGGCGGAAGTCGAATGATCGAACTCTTGGCCGGACACTATACGCATGAGGCGGATCACAGCATAGCAGCGAAGTGGCGGCCCTGGTCACAGATGCCTGCCTACGCGGACGCTGTATATCAAGCGAGCGTTGTCAGTTGGTTGAGCCATTCGAAAAAAGCTATTGCTCGAAAAGCGCGGCATTTCCGCAAGGTCTTAGCCGATGCCGAAGGCCTGTTGCCATCCGATCGACCGGGGGTGATTCACATTGGGATCGAGAGCTACGCGGGCTCGTACGTAGATTTCACTCGCCATATTTCCAATAGTTTCCAAGCACGTTTTTTCGAACCACGAAGCTCACGACTCCGTTGGGTCTACGGGAATATTTTCGTGCCCGAAGCCACAACGCGAAAGAATGAGAGTTGGGCAATCACAGAGACTATGGTGCCGTACAAAGTAGGGTCTCACAGCACCCGTTGGCCCTTGCCAGGACATTCTCTAGTTGTTCCTGAGGATTCTGGAAGGCCCGGAGTGCATTGGGACCAGACTGGAGCTTAGATGTACCTATTGGTGTGGCTATTTCATTTGCGTGCCACATCGCTGCGCGCGTGGTGTGGTCCGGCAATCGCTTCGAATGGTGGGCGTGACAGGGATTGAACCTGTGACCCCTACGATGTCAACGTAGTGCTCTCCCGCTGAGCTACACGCCCATCCGAATGCCGCGCATACACCATGTTTGATCGGGCGCGTCAATAGTTCCGATGGCGGCTATTTGCGCCAGCGCAGGCAGGTCGCTCTGCCGGGCGAAAACCGCGTTCAGGCGGCCTGCAGCATCTTCTCGACCTCGCTCACGAGCTCGCGCAGATGGAAGGGTTTCGACAGGATCTTGGCATCCTTCGGCGCCTTGGAGTCGGGGTTCAGCGCCACGGCGGCGAAGCCGGTGATGAACATGACCTTGAGGTCCGGGTCGATCTCGGTGGCGCGGCGGGCCAGCTCGATGCCGTCCATCTCCGGCATGACGATGTCGGTCAGGAGCAGCGAAAACGGCTCCTCGCGCAGCCGTTCGTAGGCGCTGGCGCCGTTGTCGAAATCGCTCACGTCGTAGCCGGCGCGCTCCAGCGCCTTGACCAGGAACCGGCGCATGTCGTCGTCGTCTTCCGCCAGCAGGATGCGTGCCATGTCTTCCCGTCCGAATCAGTTCGGCGAGCCGTCGCGGGACGGCCCGTTAACCATGACTTGTATATGAAGAGCGGCGGGTAAATATCAAGTGAATGCCTGCGGTTCCGCCGGGCCGGGCGAAGCTGGACACGGGCCGCGGCAGATGGCAGTTTCGAACAATGGTGTACCGAGTCCAGGAACAGCGCAGATGACCACCGCCGCCGACTTCGGCGCGGTCGCGCCTTTCGAGATTCGCGCCGCCGTCGAACAGCGGGTGCCGTTCGTCTTCAACTCGCCGCACAGCGGCCGCTACTATCCCGAGCGTTTCCTGGCGATGACCAGGCTCGACGCAACCGCGATCCGGCGCTCGGAGGATTCTTATGTCGACGAGCTTTTTGGCGGCGCGGTGGCGCTGGGGGCTCCGCTGCTGGCCGCCAACTTTCCGCGCGCTTATCTCGACGTGAACCGCGAGCCGTGGGAGCTCGACCCGCGCATGTTCCACGAGCCGGTGCCGTCCTTCGCCAACATCCGCTCGGCGCGGGTGGCGGGCGGGCTCGGCACCATCCCCAAGCTGGTCGGCGAGGGGCTCGACATCTATCCGTCGCGGCTGCCGCTCGGCGAGGCGCTCGGCCGCATCGAGGGCGTCTACAAGCCCTATCACGACACGCTGAAGCGCCTGCTGGCCGAGACGCATTCGCGCTTCGGTTATGCCGTCCTGGTCGACTGCCACTCCATGCCGGCAAGCATCCGCGTGGGCGACAGCGGCATCCGCCCGGATTTCATTGTCGGCGACCGTTTCGGCGCCTCCGCTTCGGCTTCCTTCGTGGAAGTGGTGATCTCGCTGCTGTCGGCGATGGGCTACACCGTCGCCCACAACAAGCCCTATGCCGGGGGGTTCATCACCGAGCATTACGGCCGGCCGGCCCGCAGCCTGCACGCCCTGCAGATCGAGATCAACCGCGGGCTCTACATGAACGAGCGGACGTTTCAGAAGTCGCCCGGCTTCGACGCGCTCGCCGACGATCTCAGCCGCTTCTCAGCCGACCTGATGTCGCTGCCCGACCATGTCTTCGGGGGGGTGCCGCTCGCCGCCGAATAGCGTAGCGGGCTCGGCCGGCGGCGGTCAAAAAAAACCGCGTTGTTCGCACAACGCGGTCGAAGTCTAGGGAGGAAACGCCCAAGGAGGGCATGAACAGGGAAACCCTGTTCATCAATAAGCATATTGTGCATTGCACAAATGTCAAGCGATCCTGGCAGAATTCTTAATTCAGAGTGATGTTTGATTCTCAGGCGGCCGGATTTGTGACATTTTTGCCACATACTTGCCGCTGAAAAATCCCGGAAAGGACCTCCCGTGATCGTTCCCGCAGATTTCCTGCGCCGAATCGCCGCCGCGGCGGCGGCCGAAACGCTGCCGCGCTTCCGCAGCCAGGGCGCCGTCGCCAACAAGCTTGCCGCCGGCTTCGATCCGGTGACGGAGGCCGATCGCGAGGCGGAGCATGCGATCCGGGCGATCATCAAGGCCGAGTATCCCGACCACGGCATCCTCGGCGAGGAGCACGGCGCCGAGAACCCGTCCAGCCCCTACCAGTGGATCATCGACCCGATCGACGGCACGCGCGCCTTCATCTCCGGCATTCCGGTGTGGGGCACGCTGGTCGGGCTGACCGTCGACGGTGAGGCGATTGCCGGGATGATGTCGCAGCCTTTCACCGGCGAGCTCTTCTACGCCACCGGCACCGGGTCCCGCTACGAGGGTCCGCGCGGCGAGCGGCCGCTCGCCACGCGCAAGACAACGGCGCTGGCCGACGCCATCCTGTTCACCACCACGCCGGCGCTGTTCAAGGGCGGGATGCGCGGCTGCTACGACCGGCTGGAGCAGGCGGTCCGGCTCTCCCGCTACGGCACCGACTGCTATGCCTTCGCCATGGTCGCGGCGGGCCAGGTCGACATCGTCACCGATCCGGGGCTGCAATCCTACGACATCGCCGCGCTGATCCCGATCATCGAGCAGGCCGGCGGCGTGGTCACCACCTTCGACGGCGGTCCGGCCGAGGACGGCGGCGACATCGTCGCTGCGGCGACGCCGGAGCTGCACGAAGCGGCGATGGCGATGTTGCGGGGCTGAATGCTCGCCGCCTGTCCGGCCACGGACCGCCGCCTGAAACCTCCTGACACAGAGGTGTCAGCAGGACCGGACTAGCCTGCAAACTCAGCGAAATCTTCGCATCGGAGATAACCGCAATGCCGGAACAAGTCATCCACAGCCACGACACGCAAGGTGACGGCCATACCGATTTCGATCGCCTGTTCGGGCGCTGGAACGTCCGCCATCGTCGGCTGCAAAAGCGGCTCGAGGGCGACACCAGATGGGACGAGTTCGCCGGCACCAGCGAGACGCGGCCGATGCTCGGCGGCTTCGGCAATGTCGAGGACAATTTGATCGAATTTCCCGACGGCACCTATCGCGCTGCGGCTGTCCGGACCTTCGATCCCGCGACGGGGCTTTGGGCGATCTGGTGGATCGACGGGCGCAACCCATCGGTCATCGACGTGCCGGTGCGTGGCTCGTTCAAGGACGGCGTGGGCACGTTCCTGTGCGACGACCTCTTCGACGGAAAGCCGATCAAGGTTCGCTTCATCTGGTCCGAGATCACCGAAAGCGCCGCACGATGGCAGCAGGCCTTTTCCGCCGATGGCGGCGAAACCTGGGAGACAAACTGGGATATGCGGTTCAGCCGCGCGGCGTGATTCCGCACCGGCAGGCGCGCTTTCATGCCTGGCATTCTGGTTGAGGCGCGCTGACCGGTCGCCGACTGTCGGGACGGCGACATCGTCGCGACGGCACCTGAATGCACCAGCCGGCCGGGGTGCCTGGTTTGCGCTCGCGTCAATCCGCAGCCTCGACGGCCTCGGCCGCCGATCCCGGGACGAAGGCGTCGAAGGCCGCCAGAAGCTGCTCGCGGTAGCGGTCGGCTTCCTGCAGGATCTCGTGGCGGGCGCCGTCTATGGTGAGCAGCGAGGCGGTCTTCAGCCGTCGGGCGAAATCCTCGATGGCGCGGGTCGACACGACTTCATCGGCGCCCGCCGCCACCACCAGCGTCGGGATACGGAAGCGCTCCACGAAGGCGGGGCTCTGGATCATGTCGGCGGCGATGCAGGCGGCGCGCACCCAGGAGACGGTGGGGCCGCCGAGCGTCAGCTGCGGGTGGGCCGCCCACAACGACATGTTGCGGCGGTAGCGGTCGACGTCGGTGGTCAGCTTGTTGGTGGCGAAGGGCGGTGCCTGCTCGGGACGCCTGCCGCCGGAGGCATAGATGCGGCGCAGGCCGATCCAGTAGAGCAGGCCGAGGATGCGGCGGATGTTCCTCATCGACAATGGCATGCCGACAAGGCCGAGGAACGGCGCGATCAGCACCATGCGCTGCACCCGGTTGGCGAGCCGCGGCGCCGCGAGCAGCGCGATCAGCGCTCCGGTCGAATGGGCAAGCACGAAATAGGGACCACGGCAGTCGGGCAGCACGATCTCGGTGAAGAGCTGGTCGAGGTCGTCGGCGTAATGATCGAAGGAGATGACATGGCCGGGCATGGGGTTGCGGATCAGCCGGTCGGACGCGCCCTGGCCGCGCCAATCCATGATCACGCTGCCGAGACCGCGTGCGGAAAGGTCACGGATGGTCTCGAAATACTTCTCGATGCATTCGTTGCGGCCGGGCAGGACGACCACCGTGCCCCGCGCCGGCTGCCCGTCGGGCAGGAAGTGGGCGTAGCGCAGCCGGTAGCCGTCGCGCGTCTTCAGGAAGCCGCCGGTGGCGCGATCCGGGCGTGGATTGCCGGGGATGTCGAAGAAGAGTTCGGTCATTGGGCTCGCCCGTCGGGGCTTGGAAAGAGGGCACCCTCGCGAAACTAGGCGCTTGGCCGGCAATTGCAACGGAGCGTTGGACGACGGAGCAGGCCGGAAGCCGCCTTACACGGCATTCCGGCCTTTTCGATCCGGGCGGAAGGGACGATGCACCCGGCTCGGCCCCGTCACGCCGCGCGGGCGCGGCGCTTTCTCGAGACGTCGCGAGCCTAGGTCGTGCCGGCTGAACGGCGGCCGAAGGCGCGGTTCATCTCCGGTTCATGAACGCGGAAGGGGCGGGGATATTCCCTTGAAATGCGCGGAAGCCCCACCCAAATAAATTTTGCGGCCGCCAGAACGGGGCCGCTGATCACTGCGGGACGCCAGTACGGGTCCTCGCGACGGTCAAAAACGCCATGTTGCTCAACAGGAGAACAGACAATGCGTCACGTCGATTTTTCCCCTCTCTATCGTTCCACCGTCGGCTTCGACCGGCTCTTCACGCTGCTCGACTCGCTCGGCCAGCCGGAGAGCGGCCAGTCCTATCCGCCCTACAACATCGAGCGGACCGGTGAGGACTCCTACCGCATCACCATGGCGGTGGCGGGCTTCGCCGACAGCGACATCGACATCCAGTCGCACCGCAACGTGCTCAGCGTGAAGGGCGAGCGCAAGGAGGAGGGCAACGGCGAAGGCAGCGAAGTGATCTATCGCGGCATTGCCGGGCGCGCCTTCGAGCGCCGTTTCCAGCTCGCCGACCATGTCGAGGTCGTCGGCGCCACCCTCAAGAACGGCCTTCTCCACATCGATCTGAAGCGCAACGTTCCGGAGGAGCTGAAGCCGCGCAAGATCGCCATCGCGGCTGCGCCGGCTAAGGCCAAGCAGATCGAGACCAGCGTCAACTAAGACCGGCTTTGATCTGACGATTGCGGCGGCGCCTTCGGGCGCCGCTTTCGTTGGTGGTCACTCGCCGGATTTCAGGATGTCGGCATGGCGATGGACCAGCTTCCATGCTTCGTCCTCGCGGCGGAACAGTTCGGTGACGCGCAGGTCCATCGGCACGCGACGGCCGCCCAGCTCTACGATCGCCCGCTGCACGCCGCTCCAGTAGGCGATGTCTCCGGCCTCCGCCGTCTGGTGAACCTCGAGCCGGCTCTCGCCGTCCCGGCCGAACTGTCTTGCGCCGGTCTCGTAGGCGTTCCGGACCGACTCCGCTCCGCGCAAGACCTTGCCGTCGGGGCCGAAGAAGCTGGCGGGCTCCCGCGCCGTGCTCAACGCCAGCACGGGTTCGCCATCGCCCTGGCAATAGGCCGCCGCCGCCTTCTCGCGCTCTTTCATGAATTCGCTGAATGTCGACATGCGGAAACTCCTTTCCTTCACGGGGGAAAGCAGCCAGGAGCCGCAGGTTCCAAATACGCGCCAGCATCGGGCCGCCGGTGACAGGTCCGGCCGGATCGCCGCGCAGCGACGGGTCGGCGCTCAGCTTCGATGCGACGTGAGGCCTGTCCAAAACAGGCCGACGGCTATGGCGGCGAATGCCAGCAGGACGAGGCCGAAACCCGCATCGCGGAAGGTCGCGGCATAGCCGAAGGCGTCGATCGAGGGCTGGCTTGCGAAGGGCGAGGCGAAGTGGCCGATGAACATGCTGGCCGTGACCGTGCCGGCGATGCGCCCGCGCGTCGACGGTGTCGCCACCGAGATCGCCGCCGACATCAGGTTCGGCACGGCGACACCCAGGCCGGCGCCGCAGACCGCCATCGCGATCAGGACCGACGGCATCGTGTCGGATGCTGAAACCAGCAGGAAGGCGAGCGCCATCAGCGCGAGGCCGATGCCGAAGATCGCCGGGATGCTCAGCGAGGCGCGCAAGCGCCCGTAACACAAGGCCGTGCCGGCCATGACGAGGTTGTGCAGGCCGAGTGCCAGGCCGGCGCTGCTCGGGGCGGTCAGGCCGATCGCGCGCATCTGGAACGGCAGTTGCGACGGCACGACGTAGAAGGCGATGTTGATCAGGAAGGACAGAAGGCAAAGCGCGGCCACCGGCAGCCATTTCACCGGCGCTTCGGCTTGGCTTGCGGCGACCGGCGACGCGGCGCCGAAGCGCCTCGGCTCGGTCAGGAACAGGATGATGGCCGGGATGATGGCGAATGCCATCGCATAGACCGCGAAGGGCGCCCGCCAGTGGAAATCGGCCAGCATGCCGCCGCCGAGCACGAAGACGACACCCCCCAGGCCGGTGAAGGCCTGCTGCAGGCCGAGATAGCGCTCGCGCTCCGGGCCGGCGAAATAGTCGCCGACCAGCGCGGTGACCAGCGTCATGATGCCGCCGATGGCGACGCCGAGCGCGGCGCGGCCGACGAGCAGCGCGGCGAGGCTGTCCACGAACAGTCCGGAAACGCCTGCGACGCCGTACAGCACGATCGAGGCGGTCAGCAGGCGCAGGCGGCCGTAGCGGTCGGCAAGGCCGCCGATCAGCGGTGCGCAGAAGGCGACGAACAGCGCCGGCAGGGTCAGCACCATGCGGGCGAGCAACTGCACATTGTCGACCTCGGCGAAAGCGGCCTCGATCGCCGGCAGCGATGGCGAGATCGTCGTGCCCGCCATGATGGTGAGCGTGGCGACGGACAAGAGCGTCGCCTTGCGGCCGAAGCCCGGTTGCCTCGCCGCATGCGTGTCGGACGCGGCCGATTGGGTTGACGTCACGCTGCTGCTCCGATCGCTGGGCCGGCCGGGAGGCGGCCGGTGAGGTGTGCCATTGCCTTCGCTGTAATTCCTCAATCTAGGTTGAGGTCAAGGGCTCGACGGATAGAAGGCAGAGGCAACTGCTTAGCGCCGGCGTTGCCTTGCTCTCTTCCGCTTTGCTCCGACGCCGGCCTCCTTCGGTGCGTGTGGCCCGATCGCGCGGCCGGGCCCTCTTCAGCCGATCAGCCCCGCCAGCGCATCCACCTCCGCTGCCGTGGTCGCGAAGCTGGTGACCAGCCGGCACATCGTCTCGTCCTCGCCGATCGTGCCGACGAAGCTGTGCGGCGGAGGCCAGTCGTAGAAGGACGCGCCGGCGGCGAGCGCCATCTGCATTGCCTCCTTGCGCATGATGGCGAACACCTCATTGGCCTGGGGCTGCCATGCCAGCCTGGCGTTGCTCGATGCCCGGATCGCGGCGGCCAGACGGGCGGCCATGGCGTTGGCATGGGCCGCCGTCTCCAGCCACAGGCCGTCGGCGAAATAGGCCTCGAACTGGGCGGCGATGAAGCGCGACTTGGAGAAGAGCTGCGCGGCGCGCTTGCGCAGGAAGGGGAACTCCTCGGCCTTGCCGCGGTCGAACAGCACCACCGCCTCGGCACACCAGCAGCCGTTCTTGGTGGCGCCGAAGGACAGGATGTCGACCCCGCGCTTCCAGGTCATCTCGGCCGGCGTCGCCTTCAGCGCGACCAGCGCATTGGCGAAGCGGGCGCCGTCCATGTGCAGCGGCAGGCCATATGTCTTGGCCACGTTCGAGATCGCCGCGATGTCGTCGAGCGAATAGACGGTGCCGGCTTCGGTGGCCTGGGTAATGGTCACAGCCGCCGGCCGCCCGGCATGGACGAAGGTCGGCACGAAGCGGCCGATCGCCCGGTCGAGGCTTTCGGCCGAGATGCGGCCCTCGGCGCCGTCGACGGTGCGCAGGCGTCCGCCGCCGCTGAGATATTCGAGCGCGCCGCATTCGTCCTCGATGACATGCGCTTCGCGGTGGCAGAAGGAGATGCCGCCCGGAGGGTTGTACAGGCTGAGCGACAGCGCGTTCGCGGCGGTGCCGGTACCAACGAAGAAGACGTCGACCTCGCGCTCGAAGATATCGTTGAACTTTGCCGCGACCGCCTTGTCGAGCGCTCCGCCGCCATAGGCGGCATCGTAGCCGGCAGTGCGTCGCGTCAGGTTCTCGGCGACCCTGGGGTGGGCGCCGGCCCAATTGTCGGAAGAAAACTGCATGCGAAGGTCCATGGGTCGATCAGGCGGGAAGGGCGACAAGACGCCATTCCGCGGCGGCTTTCAAGGGCCAGGACGTGCTTGGGCGACAGGGCAGGTTCCAGCTGCTCCGCGACCGGAAGTTGCGTGAAGCGCCGCGCGGGAAGACATTTTCTTTCGCGGTGCTCATGGTTTGTTTCCAATTCGGTCTTGTGCGGGGCGCCGGTTTCTGTCATAAGAAATTTAGGACAGCAGTGCTGTCTTATTTATCCGCGCAGTAGTCGCCGGATCGAGCGCGTCAAATGCGCCGTTCCGGCTCGTTCTGTGACCAGTACCCGCATTGCCGGATTGACAGGGAGCCGGTCTGCGGGCGCTATCCGGTGCGACGAAGACGCGGTGAATTCGAGAGACCACCGTAACCCGATCCCGATGCCGCCGGCCTGACCGACGGCGGACGCCGGGGAAGCGGAAGACGACGGAGGACCGAGCGATGACGGACATGCCATTTGCGACGCGCGCGCGGCAGTTTGCCGCCCCGACCAATGCCGTCGCCGCCAAACGCGTTCCCGGCGCCCAGGGCCTGTACGATCCGCGCAACGAGCATGACGCCTGCGGCGTCGGCTTCATCGCCCAGATGAAGGGCGTGAAGTCGCACCAGATCGTCAAGGACGGGCTCGCCATGCTCGAGAACCTGACGCATCGCGGCGCCGTCGGCGCCGACCCGCTGATGGGCGACGGCGCCGGCGTGCTCGTTCAGATTCCCGACCGCTTCTACCGCGAGGAGATGGCCGGGCAGGGCATCGAGCTGCCGCCCGCCGGCCAGTATGGCGTCGGCCACTGGTTCATGCCGCGGGACGCGGCGCTGCGCGAGCACGTCAACGAGATCATCGCGGAGTCCGCGCAATCCGAGGGGCTGCCGCTCATCGGCTTCCGTGATGTTCCGGTCGACAACTCCTCGTTGTCGAAGGCGCCGGACATCGTCGCGTCGGAGCCGTTCCACCGGCAGGTGTTCATCGGCCGCCCGCCCGACATCACCGACGACGAGGAGTACGAGGCGCGGCTCTATCTGCTGCGCAAGGTGATCTCCGGCCGCATCTATGCCGAGAACGACAACAGGGACATCGGCTCCTACTGCGTGTCGCTGTCGGCGCGCACCATCGTCTACAAGGGCATGTTCCTGGCCTACCAGGTCGGCGCCTATTACAAGGATCTGTCGGATCCGCGCTTCGAGACGGCGCTGATCCTCGTCCACCAGCGCTTCTCCACCAACACGTTTCCGTCGTGGAAGCTGGCGCATCCCTACCGCATGGTCGCCCACAATGGCGAGATCAACACCGTGCGCGGCAATAACAACTGGATGGCGGCGCGCCAGGCCTCGGTCGACAGCGAACTGTTCGGCAACAACATCTCCAAGCTCTGGCCGATCTCCTACGAGGGGCAGTCGGACACGGCCTGTTTCGACAACGCGCTCGAATTCCTGTTCCAGGGCGGCTACAGCCTGGCGCATGCGATGATGATGCTGATCCCGGAAGCCTGGGCCGGCAACAAGTCGATGGATGCCGAGCGCAAGGCCTTCTACGAGTACCACGCCGCCCTGATGGAGCCGTGGGACGGCCCGGCCGCGGTCTGCTTCACCGACGGGCGGCAGATCGGCGCGACGCTCGACCGCAACGGGCTGCGGCCGGCGCGCTACATCGTCACCGACGACGACCGGGTCATCCTGGCCTCGGAGGCCGGCGTGCTGCCGATCGAGGAGAAGCATATCGTCCAGAAGTGGCGCCTGCAGCCGGGCAAGATGCTGCTGATCGACCTGGTCAAGGGCCGCATCGTCTCCGATGACGAGATCAAGTCGGAGATCGCCCGGAAGCATCCCTACCGCGACTGGCTGAAGCGGACCCAGCTCGTGCTGGAGGATCTGAGCCCGGTCGAGCCGCGCGCCCTGCGCAGGGATGTGTCGCTGCTCGACCGCCAGCAGGCCTTCGGCTACACGCAGGAGGATGCGAAGCTGCTGATGTCGCCGATGGCGACCACGGGCCAGGAGGCCGTCGGCTCGATGGGCACCGACACGCCGATCTCGGCCATGTCGGACAAGTCGAAGCTGCTTTACACCTATTTCAAGCAGAATTTCGCCCAGGTCACCAACCCGCCGATCGATCCGATCCGCGAGGAGCTGGTAATGAGCCTGGTGTCCTTCATCGGGCCGCGTCCGAACATCTTCGATCTGGTCGGCAATTCGCGCCGCAAGCGGCTCGAGGTGCGCCAGCCGATCCTCACCAATGGCGATCTCGAGAAGATCCGCTCGATCGGCCATACCGAGGACCGCTTCGACACCAAGACCCTCGACGTCACCTACGCGGCGACGGAAGGCGCTTCCGGCATGCCGGGTGCGGTCGACCGCCTGTGCGACCGTGCCGAGGCGGCCGTGGCCGGCGGCTACAACATCATCATCCTGTCCGACCGCCAGGTCGGGCCGGACCGCATCGCCATCCCGGCGCTGCTGGCGACGGCGGCGGTGCACCATCACCTGATCCGCAAGGGCCTGCGCACGTCGGTCGGTCTCGTGGTCGAATCCGGCGAGCCGCGCGAGGTGCATCATTTCTGCTGCCTGGCCGGCTACGGCGCCGAGGCGATCAATCCCTATCTCGCCTTCGACACGCTGCTCGACATGCACAAGCGCGGCGAGCTGCCGGCCGAGGTCGACGCCTACGAGGTGGTCGGCCGCTACATCAAGTCGATCGGCAAGGGCATCCTCAAGGTCATGTCCAAGATGGGCATCTCGACCTACCAGTCCTATTGCGGCGCGCAGATATTCGACGCGGTCGGGCTGAAGTCCGATTTCGTCGAAAAGTACTTCACCGGCACGGCGACGACGATCGAGGGCGTCGGACTGGACGAGGTGGCGGCCGAGACCGTGCTGCGCCACGGCGACGCCTTCGGCGACGACCCGGTGCTGCGCAACAGTCTGGAGGTCGGCGGCGAGTATCTGTTCCGCATGCGCGGCGAGGCGCATGTCTGGTCGCCCGACGCCGTCGCCTCGCTGCAGCATGCCGTGCGGCAGGGCTCGTGGGACACCTTCAAGGAATTTTCCGAGCAGATCGACAGCGAGACCGCGCGGGCAAAGTCGATCCGCGGCCTTTTCAACATCAAGCTGGCGGAGGCCAGCGGCCGCAAGAAGGTGCCGCTCGACGAGGTGATGCCGGCCGCCGAGGTCGTGCGGCGCTTCTCCACCGGCGCCATGTCGTTCGGCTCGATCAGTCGCGAGGCGCATACCACGCTGGCGCGCGCCATGAACCAGATCGGCGGCAAGTCGAACACCGGCGAGGGCGGCGAGGAGCCGGACCGCTACCTGCCGCTGCCCGGCGGCGGGGCCAATCCCGAGCGCTCGGCGATCAAGCAGGTGGCGTCGGGCCGGTTCGGTGTGACCACGGAGTATCTCGTCAACTCCGACATGATGCAGATCAAGGTCGCGCAGGGCGCCAAGCCGGGCGAGGGCGGGCAATTGCCCGGCCACAAGGTCGACGCGACCATCGCCAAGACCCGCCATTCGACGCCGGGCGTCGGCCTGATCTCGCCGCCGCCGCACCACGACATCTATTCGATCGAGGATCTGGCGCAGCTCATCTTCGACCTGAAGAACGTCAACCCGGAGGCCGACGTGTCGGTCAAGCTGGTCTCGGAAGTCGGCGTCGGCACGGTCGCGGCAGGCGTCGCCAAGGCGCGCGCCGACCACATCACCATCGCCGGCTACGACGGCGGCACCGGCGCCTCGCCGCTGACCTCACTGAAGCATGCCGGCTCGCCGTGGGAGATGGGGCTGGCGGAGACGCACCAGACGCTGGTGCTGAACGGCCTGCGCTCGCGCGTGGCGCTGCAGGTCGACGGCGGCCTGAGGACGGGCCGCGACGTCATCATCGGCGCGCTGCTCGGGGCCGACGAATTCGGCTTCTCGACGGCGCCGCTGATCGCCGCCGGCTGCATCATGATGCGCAAGTGCCATCTCAACACCTGCCCGGTCGGCGTGGCCACGCAGGACCCGGTTCTGCGCAAGCGCTTCAAGGGCACGCCCGAGCACGTCATCAACTACTTCTTCTTCGTGGCCGAGGAGGTGCGTGAGCTGCTGTCGGAGATGGGCTTCTCGCATCTCGACCAGATCGTCGGAGCCTCCGACCTGCTGGAGAAGCGGGAACTGATCGACCACTGGAAGGCCAAGGGCCTCGACTTCAGCCGCGTCTTCTTCAAGCCGGACGCGCCGGCCGAGGCGACGCACTGGACCGAGCGGCAGAAGCACCCGATCGACGACGTGCTCGACCGCACGCTGATCGAGCAGGCGCGGCCGGCGCTGGAAAGCAGGCTTCCGGTGAAGATCGAGATGCCGATCCGCAACGTCGACCGTTCGGCGGGGGCCATGCTCGCCGGCGAGGTCGCCAAGCGGTTCAGGCACAAGGGACTGAAGGACGGCACGATCTCGGTGAAGCTCACCGGCACCGCCGGCCAGTCCTTCGGCGCCTTCCTGACGCGCGGCATCACCTTCGAACTGGTTGGCGACGGCAACGACTATGTGGCCAAGGGACTGTCGGGCGGCCGCCTGATCATCCGCCCCGCCGATGATGCCCGCATCGTCGCGGAAGAATCGATCATCGTCGGCAACACCGTGCTCTACGGCGCCATCGAAGGCGAGTGCTACTTCCGCGGCGTCGCCGGCGAGCGTTTTGCCGTCCGCAACTCCGGTGCCGCGGCGGTGGTCGAGGGCGTCGGCGACCATGGCTGCGAATACATGACCGGCGGCGTGGTGGTGGTTCTCGGCCGGACGGGCCGCAACTTCGCGGCCGGCATGTCCGGCGGCGTCGCCTATGTGCTCGACGAGGACGGCGATTTCGCCAACCGCTGCAACATGGCGATGGTCGAACTCGAGCCAGTCCCCGAGGAGGACGACATGCTGGAGAAGCTGCACCACCACGGCGGCGACATCGCCCACAAGGGCCGCGTCGACGTGTCGGGCGACATGACCAGGCATGACGAGGAGCGGCTGGTGCAGCTCATCTCCAACCATGCGCACTACACCGGCTCGACGCGCGCCAAGGCGATCCTCGAGGACTGGGCGGCCTACCGGCCGAAATTCCGGAAGGTGATGCCGGTCGAGTATCGCCGCGCGCTGCAGGAGATGGAGCGGCTCAGGATGAACGTGGCGGCGGAGTAGCCTTCTTCTTGAACGAAAACCTGGTATGGCATATGTCTAAGCATATGCCATACGGAGGCCGCGATGCTGAACAAGCCCAAGACTGAGCAACGCGCCCGCGTCTTCCGGAATGGACGAAGCCGCGCGATCCGCATACCGAAGGAGTTCGAATTTGAAGGTGACGAGGTCACGATCCGCAAGGAAGCAGATGGAAGCTTGACTGTGATTCCGGACAGGCGCGAACGCTCTCCGAAGGAGATCATCGAGTGGTTGCGTCAGCAGCCCAAGCTGACAGAGGATGATTTCCCGGACATTGATGACAGCGACATGCTGCCTTTGGACGATATCAAGCTATGAGCGGCTACATGCTCGACAGCAATGTTCTCATCGATGTTGCGCGAGAGCCTGATGGCGTCGTCGGAAAGCGGTTCCAGACGATGACCAAAGGACACATGGGCATCAGTGTGATCGTGTCAAGCGAGATCAGGTACGGAATGAAGAAGCGACCCGACGCGCGCTCCAATCCGAGTATGGCCTATCTGTTGAGCAGCCTGCGCATTGATGAACTGGAGCCGGAAGTCGGCGACGTTTATGGAGATATTCGCGTTAAGGTCGAGCGGATCGGCAAGGGGCTGTCGCCAAACGATCTCTGGATCGCGGCTCATGCCATAGTCCGCGATGCGGTGCTTGTAACCAGCGACGCGGCCATACAGGAGGCTGACATCGCGGGATTGAAATTAGAGAACTGGCGAGACGATATCGCCGGGCAGGAACGGAACTAGAATGGGCAAGGTAACTGGTTTTCTCGAGATCGACCGGCAGGTGCACAAGTACCAGCCGGCCTCCGACCGCATCCGGCACTTCCGCGAGTTCACGCTGCCGATGTCGGACAAGGAGGTCGAGAAACAGGCCGCGCGCTGCATGGATTGCGGCGTGCCCTTCTGCCACGGCCCGACCGGCTGCCCGATCCACAACCAGATCCCGGACTGGAACGACCTCGTCTACGCCGGCGACTGGGAGAATGCGATCCGCAACCTGCACTCGACCAACAATTTCCCGGAATTCACGGGCCGCATCTGTCCCGCGCCGTGCGAGGAGGCCTGCACCCTCAACCTGGAGGACATCCCGGTCGCCATCAAGACGATCGAGCAGGCATTGGCCGACAAGGCCTACGAACTCGGCATGGTCCGGCCGCAGCCGCCTGAGAGCAAGACGGGCAAGCGCGTCGCCGTCGTCGGCTCCGGCCCGGCCGGCATGGCGGCCGCCCAGCAGCTGGCGCGTGTCGGCCACGACGTCCATGTCTACGAGCGCGAGTCGAAGCCGGGCGGGCTGATGCGCTTCGGCATCCCCGACTTCAAGATGGAGAAGCATTTCATCGACCGCCGCGTCGAGCAGATGCGCGGCGAGGGCGTCACCTTCCATTGCGGCGTCAACGTCGGCGTCGACAAGACCATCGACGAACTGCTCGCCGGCCATGACGCCGTGCTCTATTGCGGCGGCTCCGAGACGCCGCGCCCGGCGGGCATTCCGGGCGCCGATCTCGAGGGCGTGCATGATGCGATGCCTTATCTGGTGCAGCAGAACAAGCGCGTCGGCCACGAGGACATCCAGTCGGTCGCATGGCCGGCCGAGCCGATCCTCGCCGGCGGCAAGCATGTGGTTGTCGTGGGCGGCGGCGACACGGCGTCCGACTGCGTCGGCACGGCGTTCCGGCAGGGCGCGGTGCGGGTCACCCAGCTCGACATCCGTCCGCAGCCGCCGGAGAAGGAGAACAAGCTGACGGTCTGGCCCTACTGGGCGACCAAGATGCGCACCTCGTCTTCCCAGGCCGAGGGCGCGGAGCGGGAGTTCCAGGTGGCCACGCTGGAGTTCATCGGCGAGGACGGGGCGCTGACCGGCGTAAAATGCTGCGAGGTCGACGAGAAGCGGCAGCCTATCGCCGGCACGGAATTCGTCATCCGCGCAGATCTCGCCTTCATCGCCATCGGCTTCGCCGGTCCCTTTGCCGACAGCGTGCTCAAGGAACTGGACGGGCGGCTGCAACTCATCAAGGACATGCGGCGCTCGACCAATGTCGCCGCCAACGACCGGGACTACCGCACCAGCGTCGACCGCCTCTACGCCGCGGGCGATGTTCGACGCGGCCAGTCGCTGGTCGTGTGGGCGATCCGCGAAGGCCGGCAGGCCGCGCGCTCGATCGACGAGGCGCTGATGGGCGCGAGCGTCCTGCCGCTTTGACCCGGCGCCCTATTCCGCGGTGACGGGCATGACCCCCCGTCGGTCGGCCTGCGTCGACGCGGTGGCGGTGCCATCCCGCGCCGGCTGAGGCACGGCCGCCGCCTGTCCGCGCGGCCACGAGAAATCGTCCGCCCGTCCCGCTACCGTCGCGTCGTCCGCCGCGGCCGCCGGGCGCGCCGGCGTTTCCGGCCGGGACGAAGCGGTGGCGCCGAGCAGCTCGGTACCGCCGTCGAGCTCCGGATCGTTGAGCGCCATCGGCACGGTCCGGTCGGTCGGGATCATCGGTCCGGTCCCGCCGGGGGGCACTCCCTCCACGCCGGGTCCTGTCGGCGCACCCGCTCCCGCCTCGCCGAGAAGCCGCTTGAGCGGCTTTTCGGCATAGAAGGCGAGCTTGCGCTTGCCCGCCGCCGTGAAGTTGATGCCGTCGCCCGAGCGCAGCCGCACCGGCTGGCCGCTGATGTCGGCGCCGCTGGTGATGAAGCTGCCCTTTTCGTCGACGAAGCCTTCCCAGACGTCGATGAACTCGGCGCCGACATCCGCCGCGACCTTGCGGTAGATGTCGTTGAGTGCAAGCATGTCGGATGTTGCCTTGGGCGATTTGAAGGGTGTTGTGCCGACCCAGACGAACGGCACGTCCGTCGCCCAGATGGCACTGGCGAAGCTTGCGGCGCGCGCCGAGTATTCGCGCGTCCAGGCCTCCGACCGTAGCGTCTCGCGCCTGTCGCCGATCCGCATCTGCTGGCGGTCGTTGGCGCCGACCAGCGCAACCACGACGGCCGGCTTCTCGGTTGCCACGATGCCGGCCACGTTGCCCGGCCAGTCGAAATGATCTTCGCGGACGAAGCCGGATGCGCCGTTGGTGCGGTCGACGACACGAACCCGCGGGTTCTCCGCGAACAGCATGTCGAGCCCTTCGGCCAGCCCGCCTCCGATGAAGTCGCCTATGACGAGGACGACCTTGGCGTCCGGCGCCTTGGGATCGATGACGATCTCGGGCTCGACGACCCGCTTGATCGCCGTCTTGCGTTGCGGCGGCTTGGTGCGCGGCGTCGACGGTTTGCGCAGCCGCTCCCCCGGCTCGCGCCACTGGCGCGGCTCCATGCGCTGGGCGCGGCGGGGAAAGAACAGGTTACGGAGCGACCAGGGGCGCGCTTCCTGGGCGAGCGCCACCGGTGCCGACGCCGCGACGAAGCCGACGGCCAGCAGCCCCGCCACCGCGGCGGCGATGGCGAAGCCTGTCCAGACGAACCGTCTTCGCGGAGTCTCCCGCAATCCGCTCTCCGATCTATCTCTGGCGCAGCACCCGCAGCACTTCCATGCTGGGATGGCCGTCGGCCTCGAGCCCGGCCTGGACCTGGAACGCCTTGATGGCGCTGCGCGATCCCTCGCCGATCTTGCCGTCCGGCTTGCCGTCGTAATAGCCGTGCGCGCTGAGCCGCTGCTGCAGCTCCTGCTTCTCGCTGAAGGAGAGCTTGGTGAAGGGCCTGTTCCAGTCCTGCGCAAGCTGCCCGTAACCGGCGATCTGGTCGGCCAGCAGGCCGACGGCGATCGCGTATTTGTCGGCGTTGTTGTAGCGCTTGAGGACGAAGAAGTTGCGCGTCATCAGGAAGGCCGGGCCGCTCCTGCCGTCCGGCACCTTCAGCTCGGCCTTGTCGCCGCCGTTGCGGAAAGGCTTGCCGCTGGCGCGCGTGACGCCGAGGCTTTGCCATTTCGACAGGGTCACCGAGCCGCTCGGGAACTTCCGGCCGGCCGGCAGCGCCACCTCGTAGCCCCAGGTCCTGCCGGTCTGCCAGCCGTTCTTCCTCAGAAGGTTGGCAGCGGTGGCGAGCGCGTCGGGAACCGAGTTCCAGATGTCGCGATGGCCGTCGCCGTCCATATCGACGGCATAAGCCTGGTAGGAGGTCGGTATGAACTGCGTGTGGCCCATCGCGCCGGCCCAGGAGCCGGTCAGGTGGCTCTCGTCGATGTCGCCCGATTGCAGGATTTTCAGGGCGGCGATGAGCTGCGTGCGTGCGAACTTCGCCCGCCGCTTGTCGGCATAGGCGAGCGTCGACAGCGAGCGGACGACGTTGCGCATCACCTTGTCGTTCTTCAGGATCTCACCGTAGTTGGACTCCATCGACCAGATGGCCAGCAGGATGTGGCGGTCGACGCCGTAGCGGGCCTCGATCCTGTCGAGCCAGGGCTTCCACTTCTTCGCCATGGCGCGGCCGACCTGGACCGAGTGCTCATGCACGCGGTTGTCGAAATAGTCCCAGACCGGTGCGGTGAATTCCGGCTGGTAGCGTGCTTTCTCGATCACCTCCGGATCGGGAGCGGTGACGCCGCGGAAAGCCCGGTCATAGGTCGCCCTGGAGACGCCGCTTTCGGCCGCCGTGGCGCGGAAGCCCGCGACCCAGCGCTGAAAGCCGGCATCGGCGAAAGCCGGGCTCGCGGCGGCGAGAAGGGCGAGCGACAAGCCGGCGGCGGCCACCACGCTTGCAACGCGTCTTGCGGTCGTGCGAACGAGCATGTGTTCCTCCAATACGAACTCAGGGATACCCATTCATCACAGGAGGCGGTTAGCGATCAGTTTACCATAGGCCGGCCGGAACGAAAATTTCCGACGGAAGTTCTAAGCGACACCCCATGTTGTCTTTCGCCATGAACTAATCTTAAATTCCGGCATCAAGATGTCTCGTCGCTCCCTACGGGGGCGTCCCTAGAAACGGATCAAATTGCGGCATGAAGCGAGTCAGAAAAGCTGTTTTCCCGGTGGCCGGCCTCGGCACCCGATTTCTTCCCGCGACCAAATCGATTCCCAAGGAGATGCTCACCGTCGTTGACAGGCCAGTAATCCAGTATGTCGTGGACGAGGCGCGCGAGGCGGGCATCGAGCATTTCATTTTCGTCACGGGCCGTAACAAGGCCGTGATCGAGGACCATTTCGATCTCCAGTTCGAACTCTACGACACGCTGTCGCAGCGCGGGAAGACCGAGCAGCTCGACTATCTGAAGCGCCTGCAGCCGGGGCCCGGCCAGACCAGCTTCACGCGCCAGCAGGTGCCGCTCGGGCTCGGCCACGCGGTCTGGTGCGCGCGCGACCTGGTCGGCGACGAGCCCTTCGCGCTGC
This sequence comes from Kumtagia sp., assembly GCF_059502445.1. Lineage (NCBI taxonomy): Bacteria > Pseudomonadati > Pseudomonadota > Alphaproteobacteria > Hyphomicrobiales > Phyllobacteriaceae > Kumtagia > Kumtagia sp. The sequence continues at coordinate 17,674 of NZ_JCACER010000017.1, read as the reverse complement.
TTCTGCCCGACATGATCATGCAGTCGGAGAAGAGCTGCCTGAAGGGCATGGTGGAGCTCTACGGGAGCACCGGCAACAACATCGTCGCGGTCCAGGAATGCGACCCGGCCGAGGCCCACAAATACGGCATCGTCGGCAAGGGCAACGACGTCCATACGGGTTTCGAGATCACCGGCATGGTGGAGAAGCCGAAAGCGGGCACGGCGCCGTCCAACCTGTTCATCAACGGCCGCTACATCCTCCAGCCCGAGATATTCGGGGTGCTGGAGAATCAGGAGCGGGGCGCCGGCAACGAGATCCAGCTCACCGACGCCATGCTGAAGCTGGAGAAGCGTCAGCCCTTCTTCGGCTACCATTATCGCGGCGGCACCTATGACTGCGGCTCGCCGGAGGGTTTCGTCGAGGCCAACATCGCCTTCGCGCTCGCCCGCCCGGACATGCGGGCCGGCGTGCTCGCCATGCTCGACCGGCTGATCGCCGACCTCGATCCGTCCGGCCGTAAGCAGGCCGCGGAGTAGACCGGCCGAACCGCGAGGCCCCGGAATCAGCGTTGCAGCTTGACGCCGAGGAAGACGCTGTTGGCCTCGTAGCCGCGGCCCTCGATCGTGCTCGTCTGGCTTTCGTGGCGCAGGCGCCCGGTCAGGCCGGCATAGCGGTTCAGCCACCAGGTGGCGCCGAGCTGCGCATTGAACAGGATGTCGTGGTCGTCGCTGCCCGAATAGTCGCGATAGCTGGCGCCGACCTCGGCGCTCGCCGTCAGGTTGGAGCGGACCTGCCGCTCGACGATGATCTTGCCGGAGTGCAGCAGCGATCCGCTCTCGCCGGCGGTCGTCGTGCCTTCCACCGTGGTGGAGGCCGAGAGGTCGACCCGGGTGGCGCGCTCCGGCTCCCAGGTCAGCAGGGCGTTGAGGGTCGGGCCCTCGATCGGCGTCAGGCGGTCGTCTTCGAATTTTTCCCGGATCCAGCCGGCGGACAGCTCGCCGTTCAGCTTCTCGCTGAGGTTCACCTCGACGCCGCCACGCGCCCCGAACCGGTCGGAGGAGCGGCGGAAGCCGCTGCTGTCGACGTCCTCATCGTAGAACCGGTGGCCGCCCTCCACTTCGACGAACGGCGTCAGCGCCGGCGAGATCTCGTAGCCGCCGCGCAGCGTCAGCGTCGCCAGGGTGGCGTTGCGGTCGTCCTGCGACAGGGTGGTGCCGTCAGACAGGTCGGCCTCGCCATATACGTCGCGCTCGACGCGGCCGGTGATGCCGAAGCGTGCCTTGCCGACGTCCTTCTCCAGGCCGAGGCTGCCGCCGAAAGTCTGCCGGATCGGGTCTTCGACCGTGCCTTCGATGACCACGGGCGAGGCGGCGGTCTCCGGCGCGCGCTCGTAGGTCAGCGTGGCCCGGCCGCGCAGCTCCTCGTTGATGTCGAGGTCGAGCGCGGCGACGCCGCCGGCCCGCGTCTCGCTGATCTCGTAGCCGGACAGCGTTTCGCGGAACGTCGCATAGGCGTCGAGCGTGGCGAAATGGCGCGTCCAGTCCGAGATGGCGTTGAGGCGCAGCGTCGTTTCGGAAAGGACCGCCTCCTGCCCGTCGACGCTGTAGTCGGCGTTGGAGGTCGTGGTTATGCCCTGCTCGAGGGAAGGCCGCAGCACGAAGGTGCCGACCCTGATCCCCAGTGGAGCGAACGGGTTGTCCTCCGGCTTCAGCGGATCGAGGTCCTCGATCGCCTCGAGGCGGCCGGCACCCTCCGGCACGCTGATCCGCTCGGCCGGTCCGATCGCCTCGGTGCGGATGGTGCCCGTGGTCGTGTCGTCCTGCCCATCCCGGCCGATCGGCTCCTGTGCCGTCGCGCGCTCCGCCGGTTCGCTGGTCCGCGACGCCGCCGCCTTGCGGTCGCGTGCTGTGGAAGGCGGCCTGGCCCTGGGGATAGGCAGATCCTCGGTGAAGGCGCCGCGCTGCTCCTGCGGCTGGCCGAACAGGCTGGTGGTGCCGTCGGCATTCACCACGGCGGGATCGTCCGGAACGGCGCCCTCGCTGGCCGGCACGTAGACCGGAGCTTGTTGGGCATCCTGGCCGGGGTTCGGCGGCTGTCCAGGCTGCTGCCCCGGCTGCTGGGCACCCGCGTTGCCCTCCGGCCGCATGGCGCCGCGCAGCCCGCCGGCCTCCTGGCCGGCCGCCGGCAGCGCCATCGCCAGGCCGCAGGCGAGCAGCAGGCCGAATGTCGCGGCGCGCAGGCTGGACGGTATCTGTGTGCGAACCCGCGGCATGAATACCCAATGCTTCGGCAGCGCCAGCGCGCCATGCTTACCGAACCGTAAATCGGGATGGTTAACGTTGGGTTGAGGGTGCGCCGGATTGACGTCGATGCGTCTTCCCGATGGACAGCGGCGCGTCAAAGCGCTAAGCGCATCAACCATGCCTTTGGGGACACTTAAGAAGCAGTCGGACCATTCATCTGCCATCGCCTCGGCGCTCAGGACCGTCGCGATGGAGCAGGCCGGCGTGAACGCGCTGGCGGAAGCCCTGCAGAATGGCCTGTCGCAGCCCTTCGCCGAAGCGGTCGACATCATTTCCGGCATCAACGGCCGGGTGATCGTCACCGGCGTCGGCAAGAGCGGCCATATCGGCTCGAAGATCGCGGCGACGCTCGCCTCGACCGGAACGCCGGCCTTCTTCGTCCATCCGGCGGAGGCCAATCACGGCGATCTCGGCATGATCGCGCGCGACGACGCCATCATCGCCATGTCCTGGTCGGGCGAGACGGCCGAGCTCAAGGGGATCATCGCCTACTCCCGCCGCTTCTCCATCCCGCTGATTTCGGTGACGTCGGGTGCCAATTCGGCGCTGGCGCGCGCCTCCGACGCGGTGATCCTGCTGCCCAGGATGCCGGAAGCCTGCCCGCACGGGCTGGCGCCGACGACCTCGACGCTACAGCAACTGGTGATCGGCGACGCGCTCGCGATCGCGCTGCTGGAGATGCGCGGCTTCACGCCGGATCATTTCCGTACCTTCCATCCCGGCGGGCAGCTCGGCGCCAGCCTGACGAAGATCCGCGACGTCATGCACCAGGGAACCGAAATTCCCATGGTCGCGGCCGGCACCAGCATGATGGACGCGATCGTCGCCATGTCCAGCAAGCGCTTCGGCTGCGCGGTCATCGTCGACCCGGCGGGAGGCCTTGCGGGCATCATCACCGACGGCGACCTGCGGCGCCGCATCGGCGAGGACCTGCCGTCGAAGACCGTCGACCAGGTGATGACGCGCAATCCGAAGACGGTGGGGCCCGACATGCTCGCCGCCGCCGCGCTGCAGCTCATCCAGACGGCGTCGATCACGGCGCTGGTCGTGATCGAGGACGACAAGGTGGTCGGCTTCGTCCACCTGCACGACCTCTTGAAGATCGGCGCCGCCTGAGCGGACGGCGAGGCTTCGCGCCTCCGCCCGGCGACGGTCGCGGGCGGCAGCCGGGTAACGGCGATCACACCGCGACCACCACCAGCTCCAGGTCGTCGACGGACACCACCTTCACCCGCGCTCCGGCCGGCAGGTCGGGACCCCTCACGCGCCACAGCGTGTCGCCGAGCTGGATGCGGCCGTAACCCTCGCGGATCGGTTCGGTCAGCGTCGCGGTCCGGCCGACCAGCTGTTCGCCGCGGCGGTTGAGCAGCGGCTGGTCGCTCTCGGCCTCGCGGCCGGCCATGATGCGGCGCCCGGCATAGGCGGCGGCGAGCGACAGCGCCAGGAAGACCAGCACCTGCACCTGCCAGTGCCAGAAGGCGGCGTCGCCCAGCACCAGCGAGATCGCGCCGACGACGAGCGCGGCGAGGCCGATCCACAGCAGGTAGAAACCGGGCGTGACGATCTCGATCGCCAGCAGCAGCAGGCCGAGCACCATCCAGTTCCAGGGGCCGAGCTCGGTGATGAGCCACTCGATCATCGGAAAACTCCGTCAGCTCTGCTCCGGCGTCCTGGTCACCGGTGGCCGCGCCGGTGAACGCGGCGCCGCAGCCGGCCCGTCGGCGCCGAAGACATCGCGCGTGATCGCGCCGATGCCGCCCAGCGTGCCGATCAGCGAGGAGGCCTCGAGCGGCATCAGCACGATCTTGCTGTTGCCGGCCGACGCGATCTTGGCCAATGCGTCCGTGTATTTCTGCGCGACGAAATAGTTGATCGCCTGGACGTCGCCCTTGGCGATCGCCTCCGACACGACCTGGGTGGCGCGGGCCTCGGCCTCGGCCGCGCGCTCGCGCGCCTCGGCGTCGCGGAAGGCGGCTTCCTTGCGGCCCTCGGCCTCCAGCACCTGTGCCTGCTTCAGGCCCTCGGCCTCGAGGATCTGGGCGCGCTTGTTGCGCTCGGCCATCATCTGCCGGGCCATGGAATCGACCAGGTTGGCCGGCGGGTTGATGTCCTTGATCTCGACGCGCGTGACCTTGATGCCCCAAACATGCGCCGCCTCGTCGACGATGCGCAGCAGCCGCTCGTTGATCTGGTCGCGGTTCGACAGCAGCTCGTCGAGGTCCATCGAGCCCATGACCGAGCGGATGTTGGTCATGGTCAGGTTCAGGATGGCATTCTGCAGATTGGAGACCTGATAGGCGGCCTGCGCGGCGTTGAGCACCTGGTAGAAGGCGACGGCGTCCACCGCCACAGTGGCGTTGTCGCGGGTGATGACCTCCTGGGTCGGCACGTCGAGCACCTGCTCCATGACGTTCAACCTGGCGCCGATGCGGTCGATGAACGGGATGATCAGGTTGAGGCCGGGCGTCAGCGTCCTGGTATAGCGGCCGAAGCGCTCGACGGTGTAGTTGTAGCCTTGGCTCACCGTCTTGATGCCCATGAACAGGACAAGCAAGACCAGGATGACCAGGGCCGGGATGACGATGTCGAAGCCGGTGAACGTCATGCATTCCCCCTCGCGCTGCGTGACAGACCTGCGGTGGTCCGCAGAATTCCCGCGAATCACTTTCGTTTCGCGGACTATACAATCACGCGCATGCCGACGCGCCGATGAAGGTTCGTGCGTGGGCGATTGCGATCAGAGCCAGCCGGACAGTTCGCGGCGCACCAGCGCCTCGATCACCCGCATCCCGTCCGGACTGTCGTTGAGGCAGGGGATGTGGGCGAAATTCCGGCCGCCGGCATGGCGGAATATCTCCCGCGCCTCCACCGCGATCTCCTCCAGCGTCTCGATGCAGTCGGCCGAAAAGCCGGGATTGACCACGGCGATCGACCTGACGCTGTCGCGCGCCAGCTTCTCCACAGTCTTGTCGGTGTAGGGCTGCAGCCATTCCTGCGCGCCGAAACGCGACTGGAAGGTGGTCACCAGTCTCTCCGCGCTCCAGTCCAGGCGCTGGCGGAGCAGCCGGGTGGTCTCTTCGCAATGCTGCCGGTAGGGATCGCCCTTGTCGGAATAGGGTTTCGGGATGCCGTGATAGGAGGCGAGCACCACCTCCGGCTGGAAATCCAGCGTGGCCAGATGCGACTCGATCGAGCGGGCCAGCGCGTCGATATAGACCGGCTCGGCATAGTAGGGGGGTACGGTGCGAACCGCCGGCGCATGCCGCATGGTCGCCAGCGCGGCGAACAGCTTGTCGTTGGCGGTCGCCGTGGTCGTCGCCGAATATTGCGGATAGAGCGGCAAGGCGAGGATGCGCTCGCAGCCCTGGGCGGCGAGCCGCCCGGCCACGCTCCTGATCGACGGGCTGCCGTAGCGCATCGCCCAGTCGACGACGATCTCCGGCTCGCCGGCAAGGATGTCCGCCAGCTTCTCGCCCTGGGCGCGGGTGATGGTGCGCAGCGGCGATTCGTTCTTCTCGCGGTTCCAGATCTTTGCGTAATTCGCGCCGGACCTGCTTGGCCGCGTCGTGAGCACGAGCCCGTAGAGGATCGGATACCAGATGATGCGCGGCAGTTCGATGACACGCGGATCGGACAGGAACTCCCTGAGATAGCGCCACATCGAGCCGAAGTCGGTGCCATCCGGCGTGCCGAGATTGACCAGCAGCACGCCGATCTTCGAGCGTGGCGCCGTCGGCCCTGCCTCAGGCGTGACGCTCCGGTCGGTGGGCTTCGGTTCGTTCATTTCGGCTGGTCTCCGCGACAGCCGTTACCTAGCCGGAAACCAGCGGGATTCAATGCAGCGTCTGGCCGCATGCGCGCGGCCCATCGCCAATGGTGGCCGATCGGATCGGACCGGCCGCCATTCGAGCCGTCGCGCCGCCTCAGTTGGCCGGCGGGATGGTCAGCGTCGCGCCGATCGGCAGAGCGCGCGGCTTGTAGGGATTGGCATCGCCGATCCGCTTCCACTGGAAGCCGTCGCCATAGACCTTTTCGGCGATGTCCCAGTAGTTGTCGCCGGCCGCCACGACATGCGAGGCCTCCGCCGGCGCGGCGGGCGCCTGCGCCGCGGTGCCTGCCGGCGCGGGCTCGGTCGTCGCCGGCGCGGCCGGGGCTCGCGTGGCGGCCTCGGCCGGTGCTGCCGTTCCCGCCGGAGCGGTCTCGGCTGCCGCCGGCTGGGTCGTCTGCGCGGGCACCGTGCCCTCCGCGGCCGGTGCCGGCTGCGCCGGCGTGTCGACCTTGGGCGCCTGCGCGGCGATGTCGCCGGAGCCGGCCGGGAGTTCTGGCATCTTCACCTCGCCGGCCGGAGCCGTAGCGGCAGGTGCGGTTTCGGCCGGCGCGGGCTGTTGAGCCTGGGCCGTTTCGGCCGGCGCGGCCGGTTCGGCGGCCTGCGCCAACTCGGTGATGCGGCCGTCGAGCTTCGGCGTGTAGGGCCGGTTGGCGCCGAGATAGTCGGCGACGACGAGTTCGAGGCTCGGGCCGTAGTCGTAGGCGTTCTTGCCGTTGTCGGCGAACAGCTTGTAGCCGTCGCCGCCCTGGCGGACATAGTTGTTGGTGGCGATCAGGTATTCCTTCGCCTCGTCGATCGGCACCCAGGCGCCGTTCTCCATCACCTCGACCGACTTCACGCGGCCGCCATTCGGCGCCACCGACTTGTCGAAGGAATATTTCAGCCCGGCCACCTGCGGGAACTTGCCCTTGCCTTCCTCGATCTCGCTCAGGCCCGCCTCGAGCGAGGCGACGACGTCCTTGCCGGAAAGCTGGAAGGTCGCGACCGTGTTCTGGAAGGGCAGCACCTCGAGCACCTCGCCCATGGTGACGACGCCCCCGTCGATCGAGGCGCGCAGGCCGCCGCCGTTCTGGAAGACGATCTGCACGCCCTGGTCCTTCACCCGGTCGAGTATGGCGTCGGCGACGAGGTTGCCCATCTCGCATTCGCGCGCCCGGCAGCTCTCGCGGCTGCCGTCGATCGGCCCGGTCGTCTCCGAAACCTCCTTCTTCTTCAACTCCTCGATCGGCGCGCCGAGTTCCGCGATGCGGGCCAGCACCGCCTCGTCCGGCTTCACCGAATTGTCGAGGAAGATCGGGTCGCCCTTGGCCTCCTTGACGACGCCGTTGTCGTCGAACACCACCTGGAACTTGCCGAGATATTTCGAGTAGGAGGCCGCCTGCGTCACCGGCACCTTGTAGCCGTCCGGATTGTCGATCATCGTCGGGTAGGGGCCCTCGGCCTTGGCGTCGGTGTTCGACAGCAGCGAATGCGAGTGGCCGCCCACCACCACGTCGACCCCCGGGATCTTGGCGATCAGCTCCTTGTCGCGGGGATAGCCGACATGGGTGAGCGCGATGATCTTGTTGACGCCCTCGGCCTTCAGCCTCTCGACCTCGGCGGTGATGGTCTTGATGTCGTCCTCGATGGTGATGTTCGGGCCGGGGGAGGCCACTTCGGGGGTGTCGTTGGTCACCGCCCCGACGATGCCGATCTTCTGCCCGCCGACGTCGAGCACCACCGACGGCTTGATCCGGTCGCCCACCTTGGCGGCGGCGCTCGCCTGCACGTTGGCCGACAGCACGGGGAACTTGATCACGTCGAGGAACGGCGCCAATGCGTCCTCGCCGTCGTCGAATTCGTGGTTGCCGACGGTCATGGCGTCGAACTTCATCTGGTTCAGGAACTCGGCTTCGACCGCGCCCTTGTAGGTGGTGTAGAACAGCGATCCCTGGAAATTGTCACCGCCGTTGAGCAGCAGCACGTTCTGGCCGTTCAGCTGCGCGCGCTGGTCGGCGATCGCCGTCACCAGGCGGGCGGCGCCGCCGATGCACTCGCCCTTGCCTTCCTCCTCGGCCGAGCAGGTCGATTCGTATTTGTTGTTCGATTCGATGCGGCTGTGCCAGTCGTTGATATGCAGGATGGTGAGCGTGTAGTCGGCAAAGGATACGCCGGCCGACAGGCCGAGCGTCGATGCCGACAGGGCGGCAAGGGCGGCAAGCTTCTTCATCTGTTTCTCCCCGGGTGAGCCATGCCACGCGCCTCTAGCGCGTCGTCTTGACTGTTATCTGACACGGCCGGTCCCCGCATGTTTTCATCGGCGCCGGGCCGATGCAAGCGGAATCGGGTGCAGGAAAGATGCCTGCCATCAGGCTCACTTCTCGTAGTCGCGCTCATCGGCAATCACCTTGCCGTCATTGGGCAGAGCGCCCGGCTCCACGATCGTCACGCCGCCGCCCAGGCGGGTGACGTCGCGCAGCACGGTGCCTATGGCGGCGGCATCGACAACCGCCCCCGGTTTCGGCTCGACCTGCAGCGTCATGACGTCCGCCGCTCCGTCGCGGCTTACCACCAGCCGTGCCCTGGCGATGTCCGGAAACCGGCGGGCCACCTCGGCAACCTGTGCCGGATCGACGAACATGCCCTTGACCTTGGTGCGCTGGTCGGCGCGGCCCATCCAGCCGCGGATGCGCATGTTGGTGCGGCCGCAGGGCGAGGGGCCGGAAAGCACCGCCGACAGGTCGCCGGTGCCGAGGCGGACCAGCGGATAGGCGGGATTGAAGCCGGTCACCACCACCTCGCCGACCTCGCCGTCGGCCAGGGGCTCTCCGGTGCCAGGCCGCACGATCTCGACGACGACGTGCTCGTTGACCAGCATGCCCGGATTGGGCGTGCCGTCCGGCGCCGCCGTCTCGTAGGCGATGACGCCGAACTCCGCCGTCGCGTAGCACTGCATCACCGCGATGCCACGCGACAGATACTCGGCGCGCAGCGACGGGAACAGCGCGCCGCCGCTCACCAACGCACGCTTGAACGAGGAAAGGTCCTTGCCCGTCTCGGCGGCGCGGTCGAGCAGGGTCTTCAGGAAATCGGGCGTGCCGCAATAGACGGACGGCCTCAGCGCGGCCGCGGCCTCGACCTGCATGTCGGTGTTGCCGACACCGGCCGGGAAGATGGTGCAGCCGAGCGTGCGGGCGCCGGCGTCGAGCAGGAAGCCGCCCGGCGTCATGTGATGGCTGAAGGCATTGTGGACGACGTCGCCGGCGCGCACGCCGGCCGCGAAGAAGGCGCGGGCGGTTGCGCGGGCCGCCTCGCCGCTGTCGTCCTCCGGCTCCCACAGCGGCCCCGGCGACTGGAACACCCGCCTGCCGGCGAGCGCGCCGAGGTCGGCGAAACCGCCGAAGGGCGGTGTCTCGGCCTGCATCGCCATCAGCTCGGATTTGCGCAGCACCGGCAGCTTCGCCAGCGCCGCGCGGTCGGTGACGGTGGAGAGGTCGATGCCGGCCAGCCGGGCGGCCAATGCCGGCGCGGCCCTTGTCGCTTTGTCGAGAAAGGACGGCAGTGCGCCGAAGAGCGCCGCCTCGCGGTCCGACGGTGTGCGCGTCTCCAGCGTGTCGAAATGATCGGTCATGGCCGCTTCCTCCGGTCGGCCTGTTATCGCAATACCCTGATCCACCGCGCAAGGTTGACGAGCGCGATCAGCGCCCCGGCGAGATAGGTGAAGGCGGCGGCGCGCAGCACGCTCTTCACCGCCGGCATGTCGCCGTCGTCGACGTAGCGGCCCTCCCGCAGGATCGGCAGCGCCTTTGAAAAACTGGCGTCGAACTCGACCGGCAGGGTGACGAGATCGACGACGACGCGGATCGCCATCAGCGCGATGCCGATCGCGGCCACCGCGAAAAAGGCCACCGGCGTGCGGGCGAGGCCGGCGAGCACGGGGGCGGCGATGAAGAAGACGACGGCCAGTCTGTCGGTGCGCATGGCGAAGGCGGCGAGGCGCTGGCGCAGGGCCAGCCAGCGGTCGCCGCGGGCGTGCTGGATGGCGTGGCCGACCTCGTGCGCGGCGATGGCGACGGCGGACAGCGACTGGCCGTCATGGTGCCGGGCCAGCAGCCGCACCGTCCTCGTGTCCGGGTCGTAATGATCGCCCCGATCGGTCGTCTCGACCTTCACGTCCTCGAGACCGAAGCGGTCGAGCAGATGGCGGGCAAGCTCGCCGCCGGTCCCCTGCAGGTCCGGGCGGTCTTCGGCATGCCGCTGTATGGTGAGGCGGACCCATAGCTGCGGAAGGAGGATGATCGCGGCAATGGCGGCGAAGAGGAAGACCATCGCCGCGATGCCTTTTCAGGGCTTGCCTATGGCGTCAAGCCGTGCCGGCGGAGCGGCGGGTCAGCACGAAGTTCTGGCCGGTCGAGCTGGTGCAGTTGAGCTGATTCGGCGACACCTGGGCGCAGTTGACGTTGGTGGTGGTATTGCGGATCAGCGACACGACGGTGATCTCGACCACGTTGCCGTTGATCCTGTAGCTGCCGTCGGCGAGCTTGTTGCCGGTATCGAGCGCGTTGGTGGTGAACACCCCGCCCGAGAAGCGGGATACCGCCACTCCGTCGGTGCTGACCCAGTCGCCCTCGACGCCGCGCATCGCCGAGGAGTTGGGGCCGGAGGGGCCGCCGCTGACGCAGCCGGAAATGCCGGCCGCCAGGATTGCAACCGCCGTTGCGCTGAGCAGCTTGCGTGCTTGGATCATCGTAAGTCCTCTCCTAAAGCATGTCTCCCGAAAGAGTCCGCGGTTCCGGGGCAAAGACGTGCGCAGATCAAGAACCCTAGGCATGTCGCGTGAAGGCCTTCTTCCGCGACATGCCGTGGGGTCCGCGCGAAAAAGCAATCGCCCGATTTCCGGGCGATTGCAAGGCTTTGCCGTTGCGGCAGAAAGCGCCGGTCAGCGGACCAGTATGTTGCGGAACTGCCAGGGGTCCGCCGTGTCGATGTCTTCCGGGAACAGGCCCGGTCTGTCGTCGAGTGGCGTCCAGTCGGTATAGTAGCCTTTGACCGGGCCGAGATAGGGCCGCTGCACTTCGAGGCAGCGGTGGTAGTCCATCTCGTCGGCCTCGACGATGCCGGCTTGCGGGTTTTCCAGCGCCCAGACCATGCCGGCCAGCACGGCGGAACTCACCTGCAGGCCGGTGGCGTTCTGGTATGGCGCCAGCTTGCGTGCTTCCTCGAGCGTCAGCTGCGAGCCGTACCAGTAGGCGTTTTTCTTGTGACCGTAGAGCAGCACGCCGAGCTCGTCCGAGCCGTCGACCAGCTCGTTCTCGTCGAGCACATGGTGCACCGGCTGCGACTTGCCGGCAGCGCCGAACATCTCGTGCAGCGACAGCACGGCGTCGTTGCAGGGATGATAGGCGTAATGACAGGTCGGGCGGTAGGAGACCTCGCCCTTCTTGTCGACCACGGTGAAAAAGTCGGAGATCGAAATCGCCTCGTTGTGGGTGACCAGGAAGCCGTATTGCGGGCCGGGCGTCGGGCACCAGGTGCGCACGCGCGTGTTGGCGCCGGGCTGCTCGATGTAGATGGCGGCCTTGCTGCCCTTCTTGTGCTCCTTGGCGTTCTTGGGCATCCACTTCTCATGGCTGCCCCAGCCGAGTTCGGCGGGCTGCAGGCCTTCCGAGATGAAACCCTCGACCGACCAGGTGTTCCAGAACACGTTCATCGGCTTCGGCTTCTTGGTGCGCTGGGTGTCGCGCTCGGCGATGTGGATGCCCTTCACGCCGGCCTTTTTCATCAGTTTTGCCCAGCCTTCGCGGTCATGCTGCTCGGGCTCGTCGAAATCGATGCCCAGATCCCTGGCGAGGTCGACGAGCGCCTGCTTGACGAACCACGAGACCATGCCGGGATTGGCGCCGCAGGTGGAGACCGCGGTGGGGCCGCCCGGGTGCTTGCGGCGTTCCGCCAGCAGCGTCTCACGCAGGGCATAGTTGGTGCGGTCGGCATTGCTCGCCTTGGCGTCGAAATAGAAGCCCAGCCACGGCTCGATGACGGTGTCGACATAAAGCGCGCCGAGCTTGCGGCACAGATGCATCAGCTCGACCGAGCCGGTGTCGACCGACAGGTTGACGCAGAAACCCTGGCCGCCGCCCCTGGTCAGCAGCGGGGTCAGCAGGTCCTTGTAATTGTCCTTGGTGACCGCCTCCTTCACGAAGGCGATGCCGCGCTCGTCGAGGAGCTTGCGGTTCTCCTCGCTGGGGTCGATCACCACCATGCGCGACTTGTCGAATTTGAAATGGCGCTCGATGAGGGGCAGGGTGCCGCGGCCGATCGAGCCGAAGCCGATCATCACGACGGGGCCGGTGATCTCACCGTGAACAGGCCATTTGTCTTTCGCCATTTTATGCTGGTCCCTCCATTTGAACCGTGGGTTGACGCCCGAAAAGCGGGCGATCCCTCTCGCTCCCATAGAATGGCGTCACAATAAAGCGAAATCTCCCGTTTCCGGCCGTGCCAGGGCTGGGCGGGCGGTCTTCAATAGTAGCGGACGATGTAAGGCCGCACCTGCCGCGTGCCGCCGTCGCCCATGTCCGGCTGCCGTTCGAAACCCTTGTCCGGCCACGGATTGGTGCCGTCGCGCAGCCACATCAGCGTGTCCAGCCAGAAACCCGAGGCGTGGCGGTCGTGGAACAGGCCGAAATGGCCGACCGCATCCATGCCGAGATCGGCCGGCGTCAGCATTGCCTCGCATTTGGCGGCATTGCGGTAGTAGTCGAGAGCGCGGCGGACGGCGCGCGGCGTGGCAAAATCGTCGTCCGAGACCGTCACCGCCAGGATCGGCGCGGTCACGGCGGCGAAACGGCGAAGGATTTTCCGCCGCTCGGCGCGCGGATGGCTGCGTTCCATGCGGGCGCCGCGAAAGCTCCACTCGTCGGCGACGCCCGCCGGCAGGTCCTCCAGCCAGCCGAGCCGCTTTCCGGGAAAGTAGCCGCAGAGCGCCGTGATCAGCGGCATCGCGACATGCCATTTCAGGAACAGCCGGGTCCGGTGCCGGGGCGCGTAGTCCGGCCAGTAGGCATATTGCGCGCCGACCGTGAGCATGCGGTCGATCGCCGGCGCGCTTTCGGCGAGGCCGGGCAGGAAACCGCCGATGCTGTGGCCGACGACGAGCAGCGGCGCTTCGCCGGCCCGCGCCCTGGCGAGGCGAAGCACGGCTTCGAAATCCTTTTCGCCCCAGTCGCGCCAGCGGTAGCCGCAGCCGCGCAGGTCGGCGGGCCGCGACTCGCCGATGCCGCGATAGTCGTAGGTCCAGACGTTGAAGCCGTGGGCGGCGAGGAAGGCGGCGTAACGGCCGTAGTAGCGGGCGAGCACGCCGGTCGCCGGGTTGACGATGACGGTGCCGCCGCATTCGCCGCCCGCGGCTTTCCAGAAATGACCGCCCAGCATCACGCCGTCGCAACAGGGAATGGCGACAGGTCGGGGGGAGGGGGTCCGATGCAGCATGGAAGGCTCCTTTCGGTCGCCGCCAGCCTATGTCCGCGCCGCGATTGATTACACTCACTAGTCGGTATACATAGGCGCATGACTTCAGCCGAGCCCTCCACCCGCGACCGCATCGTCAACGCGGCGTCCGACCTGTTCTACGGAGAGGGCATCCGCGCCGTCAGCGTCGACGCGGTGGCCGAAAAGGCCGGCGTCACAAAACGCACGCTGTATTATCACTTCGCCAGCAAGGACGACCTGATCGCCGCCTATCTGCGGCAGCGCGAGCAGCCGAACCTCGCGCGCTTCCGGCGCTGGTACGCCGAGGCCGAGGGCAGCGCCGCCGAGAAGACCCGCGCCGTCTTCCGCAACCTGGCGCGCGCGGCGGGCCGTCCGAGCTGGAAAGGCTGCGCCTTCCTGCGCACCTCGGCGGAGCTCGCCAACATGCCGGGACATCCGGCGATCCGGATCGGCGTCGCCCACAAGAAGGATTTCGAGAGCTGGTTCGCGGCGATGTTCGCGGCTGAAGGTCTCGATGACGCCGCGCAGCTCGCCCGCCAGGTGGTTATCCTGCTCGACGGCGCCTTCGCGGTCGTGCTGCTCAACCGCGACCCCGCCTACATGGACGCAGCCGGGGACGCCGCCTTCTCGCTGGTGAGCGGCGCGCTGGCCCGGCGATAGGCTGGCGTTTCAGGTGGCGGCGATGATCTGCAACTGCTCCGTCAGCCGGTCGCGGTCGGCGGTCAGCCCCTTGTAGTCGAGCTGCGCCTCGTCGAGCGCGTCGAGCTGTGCGGCGAAGGATCTTGCCAGCACCGCGCGCTCGGGATGGCGCGCGAGCAGCGCCAGCGGATCGAGATGGATGCGGATGGTGAAGAGGATGTCGCCGGATACCGGCAGTTTCCGCAGAGTCTGGCGCTCGACCCGGATGAAGGCGCGGGCCGCGGCTTCGGGGTCGGGAAACCGCGACGGGCGGTTGGTGGCGCGGTCGATGCGCGCGACGCTCGACAGCGGGTGATAGAGGTCGTCGCCCGCCTGGATCGACCAGTTGAAACGCTGGGCGCCCTGGCCTTGCAGATTGTCGAACATGCGGGCGATCAGCTCGGCCATGCGCGTGCCCGGCCCGAAGGCCGGCACCGGCGCGTGGATCTCGTGCAGCGGCTTGCCGAACTTTTCCCTGAGCGACCACGAGGACGGAAAGCACAGCGCCCCGGCGGCCAGCCGCCAGCCGGCCTCGCCCCTGCGCATGAGGATGAGATCCTCCTGCACCAGCAGCGACGCGGCGCGCAAGGGCGGCATCGCCTTGATCGCGTCGGTCGACAAGGCGGGATGGCCGGCGATCTCGATGCCGCGGCAGTGCTGCCGGTAGCGTTCGGGGAAACGCGCCGTCAGATGCTCGCGCAGCAGCGCCAGCACCTCGCTCTGGCCGTCCTCGCTGCCGGCCTCGGCGACGAACACATCGCTCTCCCGCTCGGCATAGAGCCGCCGCTTCTCGCGCAGCTGCCGGTCGAAGGTCGCGTCGATCTCGATCCAGTCGGCGAGCTCGAGCGGCTTCAGCCCGATGGTGAACGGCTTCGACGAGCCGTCATAGGGGGTGTGGGTGGGGAGCGCGGTCATCCGATCCATTTCGAAGGCCGCTCGCGGCTCGTGTGAAAGACACGCAGGACTTCCACCGTCTCGCCCCGGACGCGGTATGGAATCACGTAGGGCAGGCCGGGCACGGAATGTTCGCGGATCCTGGATTGCGGGATGGGACGGCCGATCTCCGGCCGCAAGGTGATAAGAACCAGCGATTTCTTGATCCGCGCCGCCACGGCGTCGGCTGCCGCTTCATTGTCTGCGCCGATGTAAGCGTGAATTCCGGCCAAGTCCCGGACCGCTCGCGGAAGGACTTTGAGCTTCACTTGCGGCCGTCAGGAAATATATCGGGCTCGGGTGGCGGCAGCTCGTTTTCCGTGCCCCAGGATTCCAGCCACTTGATGACCGCTTCGCCCGAGACGAACACGCCTTCATCGGCCTCCCGCTCGGCTTCCTCGATCGCCGCGAGATAGGCACGCCGTTCGGCGAGATGCGCCTCGACCGCCTCCTTGACGACGAAGGCAGTGGAGCGCTGGGTGGCGCGCGCGTATTCCTCCAATTCCTTCTTGGTCTCGGAGGGCAGGCGTACCGAAAAAGTCTCGCTCGCAGCCATTTTTTCTCCCGAACACAGGTGAACTCAGGCGAACACAGTGTAAGACAGCACGCCCGAGCCGTCAAATCGTAATGTTCAGAAATCGGCCGCGGAATCCTCGGACAGTCGGGCCGCAATCAACCCGCGCAACGAATTGCCGACGAACAGCCGTTTCGCCCGCATCAGGTCGGCCGGCGTCAGCTCCGCCTCCCGCGCCTCGCCTGTATCCAGCAGTTCGCCGCGCAACACGCCCGGCAGCAGCCCGCAGGACAGCGGCGATGTGCGCAGCGGGCCGCCGTCGCCCAAATCGGCGAAAAGGTTGGTGATCGTGCCCTCGCAGGCAAACCCGTTCTCGTTGAGCAGGATCACCTCGTCCGCCTCGTCCGGGGAAAACTCGGCGCGTGCCCGCTGGAAGACATCGCGCCGCGTCGTCTTGTGGCGCAGCAGAGGATCGCCGGAACCCAGCCTCGTGGCGGCGATCCGCAGCGTCCAGACGGCGTTTTCGGGCCGCGGAACGAACGGCTGCGCGGTCACTTCGGCGGCACCTTCGCGCGAAAGCAGCAGCCGCACCCGCAGCGGCGCGCCGCCGCCGACACCGGCCAGCGCCCGGTCGATCCGCGCCGGCTCATAGCCGAAGCCGAGTTCGGCCGCCGAGCGGCTGAGCCGCGCCAGATGCCGTTCCAGCCGGACGAATCCGGCCGCCGGTTCCCAGCGCAGGGTCTCGATCAGTCCGAAGCCGGGACCGTTCCCGTCGCGAAGCGGGCCTTCAACAGGCATTCCTGATACTCCGACAAGGCCGTGGAATCGAACACCACGCCGCCGCCGACATTGTAGACGGCCTCGCCGCCGGGAAAGAGCGTGATGGTGCGGATCGCCACCGAGAAGCGCATCGGCCCGCCCGGCGCGATCCAGCCGATCGCCCCGCAATAGACGTCGCGCGGCGTGCCTTCCAGCTCGTGCAGGATCTCCATCGCCCGGATTTTCGGCGCGCCGGTGATCGAGCCGCAGGGGAACAGCGCGGCGAAGACGTCGCGGATGGTGCGGCCGGGCAGCAGTTTTGCGCGCACATGGCTGACCATGGTGTGGAGCGTCGGATAGGTCTCGACCTTGAACAGCTCCGGCACGTCGAGCGTGCCGACCTCGCTCACCAGCGAGATGTCGTTGCGCAGGAGGTCGACGATCATGCGGTTTTCCGCCTGGTTCTTCGGATCGTTGCGCAGATAGTCCTTCAGCCGAATATCCTCGGCCTCGCTGGCGCCGCGGCGCGCCGTGCCCTTCATCGGGTGCGTCTCGATCCAGCCGTCGCGGCCGATCTCGAAGAACAGCTCCGGCGAGCGCGACAGCACCACCGGTCCGCCGAGATCGACCAGCGCGCCGTATTTCACCGGCTGGCGCGCCGTCAGCGCGTCGAAGGCGGCGAGCGGCTCGCCGCTCCATTCGGCGCGGACCGGGAAGGTCAGATTGCCCTGGTAGCAGTCGCCGGCGCGCAGATGGCCGTGCAGCCGCTCGAACCGGCGCCGGTAGTCGTCGAAGGACCAGGCGGCGCGCGCGTCGAAGATCGGCCCGTTGGTCGGGCGGGGCGCCCCGGCCGGCACCGGGGCGTCGGAAGGCGCGTCGAAGACGCCGAGAAGGACGAGCGGCACGCGCCGTCCGTCGGGCAGGCGGGGCGCAAGCTTCGGCTCCAGCAGATAGCCGGCTTCATAGGAAAAATAGCCGGCCAGCCATTTGCCGCCGCGCCGCGCGGCCTCTGCGTTGGCCAGTGCGGCTTCGAAGCTCTCCGCATCGTCGGCCGAGATGATGTCGCGCGGCCGCTCGAACAGCACGCCGCGGCCGGCAAGATCGTCGCGGAAGAGGGCGAAGGGAGAGGTGGTCATTTCTATGCCCGGGCGCGCTCCTTCGCACCCCCCTCTGTCCTGCCGGACATCTCCCCCGCAAGGGGGGAGATCG
>NZ_JCACER010000016.1:0-7081 GCF_059502445.1 Kumtagia sp. | reverse complement strand
CCCCCCTTGCGGGGGAGATGTCCGGCAGGACAGAGGGGGGTGCGAAGGAGCGCGCACCCTAGCCGCCATTAGTCCGGTCGACGGCCTGCGCGTCGAGCACTTTTCGCACTGCATCGACAAGCTCGGCTTCCGGCACCGAAAACTGCGCCGGGCGGCCTTCGCGCCAGGCGGCATTGTCGGCGATTTCCTTCGACAACTGCTCGCCGAGCGCCATGTCCTTGATCTGCACCTGCGCTAAAGCCCGCTCGTCGCCGCCCTGGATCACCACGCAGGGCGCGCCGCGCCGGTCGGCATATTTCATCTGCGGCTTCATGCCGGAGCCGCCGAGATACATTTCGGCGCGGATGCCGGCCTGGCGCAGCGAGGAAACCATCTTCTGGTAGCGGCCGAGGCTTTCCGTGTCGCGGTCCATGACCAGCACGACGACCGGGCCGACCACCTCGGAAGCACCGAGCTTGCCGAGATTCTTCAGCGCCGTCATCAGCCGCGACACGCCGATGGAAAAACCCGTCGCCGGCACCGGCTCGCCGCGGAAGCGCGACACCAGCCCGTCGTAGCGACCGCCGCCGCCGACCGAGCCGAAGCGCACGACCTGGCCTTCCTCGTTGGGGATCTCGGCCAAAAGCTCGGCCTCGAAGACCGGGCCGGTGTAGTATTCGAGGCCGCGGACGACGGAGGGGTCGATGCGGATACGGTCGCCGTATCCTCCCTGGTCAACGAGTTCGGCTATCGTGGCGAGCTCTTCGAGACCTTGGTGAGCTATTTCGGACCCTTGCGTATAGAAGCTAATCGTCGAGAAGGTTCCGGCTAAACTGTCTCTAAGGCCTTCGAGCACACCGACTATCTTATCAATTTGTTTTGGGTTTAATTCTGCGCCCTTCGTGAAGTCTCCACTCTCATCCATGCGCCCCTTTGCTAGAAGTTGACGCACACCTTGGATTCCAAATTTATCGAATTTATCGACGGCTCTAAGTACAGCTAATTTTCTTGCTGCATTTTCTTCACCACCAAGGCCGGCCGCATCGAGGACACCATCCCATATTTTGCGATTATTAATCCGTATGACGTAGTCGCCGCGCTCGATGCCCAGCGCCTCCATCACGTCGGCCATCATCATCGCCATCTCGGCGTCGGCGGCCACGCCCGGCGTGCCGACCGTATCGGCGTCGAACTGCATGAACTGGCGGAAGCGGCCCGGTCCCGGCTTCTCGTTGCGGAACACCCAGCCCCATTTGTAGGAGCGGAAGGGTTTTGGCAGCTTGTCCCAGTTTTCCGCCACGAAGCGCGCCATCGGCGCGGTGAGGTCGTAGCGCAGCGACAGCCACTGCTCGTCGTCGTCCTGGAAGGAGAACACGCCCTCGTTCGGCCGGTCCTGGTCGGGCAGGAATTTTCCCAGCGCGTCGGTGTATTCGATCATCGGCTGGTCGAACGGCTCGAAGCCGTAGAGCTCGTAGACCGCGCGGATCTTGGCCATCATCTCCTCGACGGCGCGGATGTCGTCGGGGAAGCGGTCGGCAAACCCGCGCGGCAGGCGCGCCTTCGTCTTGTCCGTGCTGGCCATGGCGGTCTCGTTTCATCGGGGTCTTGGCGGCGCCGCCGTCCTAGCGGATGGCGCCCCCTGCGGCAAGGCTTGTGGCTTCATGTCGGCAGGGCCTCTTTTCCTCGACGCAGGGGCATTTGCGCATGAGACATCGCGACGAATTCATGCGCCGCGTACCCCCACCCCTGACCCCTCCCCTCAAGGGGGAGGGGAACTTTGCGGCCGCCATGCCAGGCGAACCGTCGACGATCGGCGTCAGGCGGAGGTGCAAGCCAGTCCCCCTCTCCCTTGCGGGGAGGGGTCAGGGGTGGGGGTAGTTCCATATGCGGCTCCCTGCAGCCGTTAACCATTGCGGCACAACCGCCGCGATCATTCCGCACAGCCGCCACAAAGGGGCCTTCGTTCCGTAACCGTCCGAAACTACACGGAAACATGCCCCCGGTTGCACGGCACGGGACGGTTACCCGTCCATGAGAAAAGCCCTGGCAACCGAACAGACCGGAAGCAACGACCATGTCCGCCCTCCTCAAGACCGCAGCCCGCGACGCCTCGTGCCGGAAGCCGGACGACTTTGCCTTCGGCGGCTTCGGGCCGGACGCGGACGAGGCGGTGGCCGGCGGGCAGCTCGGCGGCGCGGCGCTCACCATGCTGCTGGTGCTGTATCCGGCGGTCGCCTCGGTCGCGGTGGTGCTCGCCGCCTTCATGCTGTCGGGCTCCGGCATCGCGGCGTAGGCCGGGCGCCGGCGTTTTCCAACCGCTTTCGCCTGCTCGGGCGCCTTCTCCCGCAAGGGAGGACAAGGCGCGCGACGCCGCGATGTCTGTGCCAAGCTCCCCCTCTCCGTCTCGGGCTCCGCCCTCGACACCTCTCCCCCACTCCGTGGGGGCGAGGAACCCAGGCTGGAGGAGCGCCGGCATCGCGGCAGCGGTTCCTCGCCCCCGCAGGGGGAGAGGTGTCGAGGGCAAAGCCCGAGACGGAGAGGGGGAAGCGGAGAGGGGGAAGCGCCGGGGACAGTTTACTTTTTTCGGCCCGCGCGACCTTTGAACCGCCGTGCCTTTCTGCCGAAAGAAAGTAAACTGTCCCCTGAGCATACGCCGTCCTCGCCACGCCCTGCATCGCAGTCTGGCCATTGAGAAGATCGGGAAGACGGGCGGCCGCAGGATCGCTCATCTAATTTTATATGCGACCTTTCGGCCGCCCGTCCGGTGCTTCTTCGCCGCTTCATTTCCGGGTCATGGGATCGTACTCGCTACTCCGGCTTAAGTGACGCCGGCGATATCCCGCTCATGACGGCTCCTCAGGCCATACCGGAGCCCCGTCCCGCTCAAGGACGGGATCGTTGGAAACTCTGAAGCAGCGCCGGACCTCGCGGCCACGTTAGCCGCTACCTTCCGGACACCGATCCCTCCCCGCAGACCACCGTCATGATCGGCGTTCCCGCAGGAGGGACTGGGCGCAAGGATAAGGGAGGCGGAGAGGCAGGGGATAAAATGCCGCGAAAAGCACCTGCCGCATCGCCGCGAGCTTCGCGGCGAGGACGGGTAAGTGCCGGGGACAGTTTACTTTTTTCGGCCCGCGCGACCTCTGAACTGCCGCGCCTTTCTGCCGAAAGAAAGTAAACTGTCCCCTCTCCCAGGCCTATCGGATTCACACATCTGGAAACTGGCTTGCCGGCATTGCCGAAGAGATTTTTGCACTGGCTTTGGCTTCACCACCTCCGAGACATCAAAGCCAGCGCAGAAACTTCTCACGATCACGCAGGCCCCGGCCGCCGGAACGCCGCGCGGTCGCGCTCGACGGCGGCGCGGCAGTGGCAGCCCTCGATATGGTCGTTGACCAGGCCCATGGCCTGCATGAAGGCGTAGACGGTGGTCGGGCCGACAAAGGTCCAGCCGCGCTTCTTCAGCTCCTTCGAGATCAGCGTCGAGGTCTCCGTCGTCGGCATGGCGGCGAGCGTGGCGCGGTCGAGTTTTCGCGGCCGCTGATCAGGGCGCGGCTCAAAGGCCCAGAACCAGGCGGCGAGCGACCCCGCCTCGGCCACGAGGTCCTGGGCGCGGCGGGCGTTGTTGATGGTGGATTCGATCTTGCCGCGATGGCGCACGATGCCGGGGTTTTGCAGCAGCCGCTCGACGTCCTTCTCGTCGAACCTGGCGACCTCGTCGAAGTCGAAGCCGGCGAAAGCGGCGCGGAAATTCTCGCGCTTGCGCAGGATCGTCAGCCAGGACAGGCCGGACTGGAAACCCTCGAGGCAGATCTTCTCGAACAGCCGGCGGTCGTCGGCGACCGGGCGGCCCCATTCGTGGTCGTGGTAGTGGCGGTAGTCGTCGCGGTCGCCCGCCCAGAAGCAGCGCGCCACGCCGTCGGAACCCTCGATCAGCCCTGTCATCGGCTCTTTCCAACCCTTTCGTCGATTCGTTAACGCGTCCCGCGGCGCGTTGACCGCGCCTTTACCAGTCCGCTGAACCGGCCGGTAACCACGCCGGAAGGTTTATGGAAAACCACGCATTTTAGCCAACCCGATTCACCTTTCGGTTCCTGCTTGCCGTCACGCTCCTGACAGGACGAGGGCGCGGTCCGCCCCGCCGCAGACCAATTCGCGATCAGGTGACGAGTACGCGTAATGATCAGAAGCAGGCTTCTTCTTCTCTGTACGGCCGCGCTTGCCGGGCTGGCGGCGGCGCCGGCCGGCGCCGGCCAGCGCTACGGCGAGCGGCCGCCGGTGGTGGTCAGCCCCGACCTGTCGGCGCCGTGGGTGATGCAGCTCGGCCGCCAGCCCGGCCGCAAGCTGTCGCAGCGCGACACCGGCTACGGCGTCCATGTGCAGCCGCGCGCCGAGCAGCGGCGGGTGCAGCGCAACGCCCAGCCGCGGCGCGAGGTGCGGCGGCAGGGGCTCGGCCTGTTCGGGCAGGATCCGGTGCGCACCGCCGCCGTGCCGGCGCCGCGCAAGAAGGAAATCCGGCCGCAGATGGACCCGATGTACCTGCCGCAGCAGGTCGAGTATTCCGGCGGCGAGAAGCCCGGCACCATCGTCATCGATACCGGCTCGAAATTCCTCTACCTCGTCCAGGCCGGCGGCAAGGCGCGGCGCTACGGCGTCGGTGTCGGCCAGGAAGGCATGGTGTGGACCGGCACGCAGAAAATCTCTCGCAAGGCGGCGTGGCCGGACTGGCGCCCGCCGGCCGAGATGATCGTGCGCGAGCGCGCCAAGGGCCGCCATTTGCCGACCTACATGGCCGGCGGCCCGGAAAATCCGCTCGGCGCGCGTGCGCTCTATCTCGGCTCGACGCTCTACCGCATCCACGGCACCAACGCGCCGTGGACGATTGGCACCAACGTGTCGTCGGGCTGCATCCGGCTGCGCAACGAGGACGTGGTCGACCTCTACGAGCGCGTCGGCGTCGGCACCAGGGTGGTGGTCATGTGAGGCAACCGGGCCGCCGCGACGGGGACGGCGCGGCTGGAAGAAGCGAGCGGGGGCCGCTTTCTCCGACCCGGAAGCAAGGGCAGCGCGGGCGACCGCGCTGCCCTTGGGCTTTGCGGCGGAAGGAGTCGCGCCGCCGTCGCATCCGCCCTATATGGAGCGGGCGCGCAGCCCTTATGATCATTCCTCCCGGAGCCATCGCATGCCGACAGCCGACGACCACCGCTACCTGAAGGGCGCCCCCGTGGCCGCCCGCATCCTCGCCGAGGTGCGCGCCGAGGCCGAGCGCGCCACGGCCGAGGGGTTCCGGCCGAAGCTGGTGTCGATCACCGTCGGCGACGTCGCCGCCGTCGACGTCTATGTGCGCAACCAGCGCTCCAAGGCGGAAGCCGCCGGCATCGACTTCGAGGAGCGGCGCTTTCCGGCGGAGATCTCGGCCGACGAGCTGGAGGCGGCGATCCACGGCATGAACGCCGACCCGCGCATCACCGGCATCATTATCCAGCGGCCGGTTCCGGCGCACATCCCGATCAAGGCGATCCAGGCGGCCGTCCACCCGCTCAAGGACGTGGAAGGCATGCACCCGGCCTCGATCGGCAACATCGTCTACAACGAGCTCGACCTGGCGCCCTGCACCGCCGCCGCCTCGGTGGAGATGCTGAAGGCGACCGGGCTGGAGCTGAAGGGGCTGGAGGTGGTGATCGTCGGCCATTCCGAGATCGTCGGCAAGCCGATCGCCTTCCTGCTGATGAGCGAGGGGGCGACGGTGACGGTGTGCCACCACATGACCCGCTCGGTGGCCGCGCACGCCCGGCGCGCCGACGCGTTGTTCGTGGCGGTCGGCAGGCCGCGCCTGATCAAGGCCGACATGGTCAAGCCGGGTGCCGCGGTGATCGACATCGGCATCAACAGCGAGGCGACCGCCGACGGCGGCACGCGCATCGTCGGCGACGTCGACACCGAGAGCGTCAGGGAGGTCGCCTCCTGGATCACGCCGGTGCCGGGCGGCGTCGGGCCGGTGACGGTGGCGATCCTGCTGAGAAACACGATGGTGGCGCTGCAGCGGCAGCGCGCGCTCTACCGCTCGACCTACCAGGCGGACGCCAACTCAAGCGTGCGCCGGCTGCGGGCGGGCTGACGGCGGGTCGGCGACGGCTTTGCCCCACGGGCAGAGACCGTCCCCTCTCACCCGGCCTCCGCTTCCCCAAGCAGGTGACGCGGCGCGCCGAATCGGACAGATTCGGGCGCTTCCTCCACGCGCGACGAGGCGATGCTCGAGACCGCACTCTATCTGCCGGTAAAACGCTTCCTCGAAAACCTCGGCTACGAAGTGAAGGGCGAGGTCGGCGGCTGCGATCTGGTGGCGCTGAGCCCGGGATCGCCGCCGGTGGTCGTGGTGTGCGAGCTGAAGCTGCAGTTCAACCTGGAACTGGTGCTGCAGGGCGTAGACCGCATGGCGGCCTGCGATGAGGTGTGGCTGGCCGCGGCGCTGTCGGCGCGCGGCAAGGGGCGCGAGGCGGACAAGCGCTTCCGCAACCTGTGCCGGCGGCTCGGCTTCGGGCTCCTGGGCGTGGCCGCCGACGGCGCGGTGCACATCCTGCTCAGCCCCGCCGCCCTGCCGCCGCGCCGCGACCCGCGCCGGCGCTCGCGGCTGGTCGACGAGCACAGCCGCCGCCAGGGCGACCCGGCGGTCGGCGGCGGCTCGCGCGCGCCGATCATGACCGCCTACCGGCAGCAGGCGCTGGCCTGCGCCGCCGCGCTGGCCGACGGCCCGAAGCGACCGCGCGACCTCAAGGCCGGGGCACCGCTTGCGGCATCGATCCTGCGCCGCAACGTCTATGGCTGGTTCGAGCGGGCGCAATGGGGCGTCTATGCGCTCACCGATGCCGGGCGGCAGGCGCTGGAGCGCTGGCCGCAGCCGAGCGTGCGGCAAGCGGCGGAGTAGCGGCGGGGGACGCCTTATGCTCGACGGCTTTGGGCTTTGAGCTTCCGTTCCGTAGTCCGCCATCTCACAGGGCCCCCTCTCCGTCTCGGGCTCCGCCCGAGACACCTCTCCCCCGCTTCGCACTACGGCATGCACACATCTTGGTCGTTTGTGGTGCGGCGGATTGACTCGGTGGCG
>NZ_JCACER010000015.1:0-114821 GCF_059502445.1 Kumtagia sp. | reverse complement strand
AGGCTCGGCCCCGCGCCCCGCTTCCCGCACTTTCCTTTCAATGGCCAGACTGCGAAAGGCAGGGCGTGGCGAGGATGAAGCTTGTCTGCGCCGTTCCGAACAAATCGCATTGTTGCATGGACCGGGATCGTTTTCCGGGATCGACATCCGCTCCAAAGCGGATTAGGTCGGTTGCGGCTTACCTTGCCGGGAATGCCGCGCCCCCGCCACTCCAAAGCTCCGACCATGAAGCCCACCCTCGATATCGCCGACCTCAAGGAAATCGCACGCCGCCGCGTGCCGAGAATGTTCTTCGACTATGCCGATTCCGGCGCCTGGACCGAAAGCACCTACCGGGCCAACGAGGAGGACTTCAAAAAGATAAAGTTCCGGCAGCGCGTGCTGGTCGACATGACCGGGCGCTCACTGGAAAGCACTATGATCGGCGAGAAGGTGGCGATGCCCGTCGCGCTGGCGCCGACCGGGCTGACCGGCATGCAGCATGCCGACGGCGAGATGCTGGCGGCGCAGGCGGCGGAGGAGTTCGGGGTGCCGTTCACCCTGTCGACCATGTCGATCTGCTCGATCGAGGACGTCGCCTCGGTGACCAAAAAGCCGTTTTGGTTCCAGCTCTACGTCATGCGCGACCGCGATTTCGTCATCAATCTGATCGACCGGGCCAAGGCGGCGAAATGCTCGGCGCTGGTGCTGACGCTCGACCTGCAGATTCTCGGCCAGCGCCACAAGGACCTGCGCAACGGATTGTCGGCGCCGCCCAGGATGACCCCGGCGAACATCGTCAACATGGCGTTCCGCCTGCCCTGGTGCGCGCGCATGCTGAAGACCCGGCGCCGCAGCTTCGGCAACATCGTCGGTCACGCCAAGGGCGTCGGCGACCTGTCCTCGCTCTCCTCCTGGACCAACGAGCAGTTCGATCCGCGCCTGTCGTGGAAGGACGTCGAGTGGATTCGCGAGCGCTGGGGCGGCAAGCTGATCCTCAAGGGCATCCTCGATGCCGAGGACGCGAAGCTGGCGGCGGCGACCGGCGCCGACGCGATCATCGTCTCGAACCATGGCGGCCGCCAGCTCGACGGCGCGCCGTCCTCGATCTCGGTGCTGCCGGGGATCGTCGAGGCGGTCGGCGACCGCACCGAAATCCATCTCGACGGCGGCATCCGCTCCGGCCAGGACGTCTTGCGCGCGCTCTGCCTCGGCGCGCAGGGCACCTATATCGGCCGGCCCTTCCTCTACGGCCTCGGCGCCTTCGGCAAGCAGGGCGTGACGATGGCGCTGGAGATCATCCGCAAGGAGCTCGACATCACGCTGGCGCTTTGCGGCAAGCGGCTGATCGGCGAGGCCGGCCCGGATCTGCTCTACAAGGAGTAGTGGTCCTTTGCGAGGTGACTGCGCCCGGCATCTGCCATGCGCAGCCTCGGTTCCCGGTCAGCTTATCGAGGCACGCCGGCCGACCAGACGTCCCAGTCGGCGATGATCGTGTCGGTGAGCGCCGAGCCGACGCGGTAGGCGTTGGTCACCGAAGGCATGAAGCCGCCCGACTTGGCGCCGAGCGAATCGATGGCGGTCTGTCCCGGCGCCTCGCGGTCGAAGTTCGAGGCCGTCCGCAGCACCGCGATCCGGCTGAAATCCAGAATCCCGGCATCGGCGCCGCGCTTCAGCGCCGTCAGCGTCGCATTGTCCTCCATCTGCGTGGTGCAGTAGTTCGCCTTGCCGTCGGACACCTGCGCCGTCCACCGCTCGACGGCATCGCCGATCTTCGAGCCGTGCCAGTAGGTGTCGAGCGAGACCGTGTCGCACAGCTTGACCGACGGCTTGCCGCGCGCGGCCTCCTCCTCATAGCGGCTGCGATATTGGGCGGCATCGTCGCCATCAGCGAGTTCGACGGACTTCGTCAGCTCGAACGCCTTTTCGGCGAGAGCCGAGTTGAGAGCGTAAACCTCGGTGCCCGCGCCCCAGCCGGCCTTCTCGCCCGGTCGCTTGGCGCCGAGCGCCACCATGCCGTCCGGCCAATCCTGCGGAATCTGCCGCGGATCGATGTCGTGGCGCAGCCCGCCGTCGACAACGTAACGCGCCCACAGCGCCGAGCCCAGCGTGCCGTCCTTGGGATCGACGCCGGCGATCCCGCCGATCAGGAAATAGGTCTGGCCGAGGTCGAACTGCTTGCCGAACACCAGCGCCGCCACCGAGCTTGCCGCATTGGAGAAGCCCATCGCCGTCGTCATCAGGCAGAGCCCTTCGGAATCGCAGGACACCTCCGGATATTCGCCGGACAGACCGGGCACCTTCACCTTGGTGTCGAGCTTCTTGCCGGCGAGCCACGGTTTTGCTTCCTCGCCGAACATGGTGATTACCAGCACCTTCGGCTTGATCGGCTCGCCGGCGCGTGCCTGAAGGCTCCAGGTGCCGGAAAGGGTGGCTGCCACGAGCCCGAAAAGGGCAGCCAACTTCAATCGTCCTTGCATCTATGTTCTCGCATGAATCGTTTCGACCTGACGCGATCACCATGCCGCCGGCGATCCGATCGGGGAAGGCGGAATCGTGCATGACAGAATTGTGAACCGACGCCCGGACTGCCGCCTTCGTCGGCGTGTCGATGCAAAGCGACGCGGCCGTTACGCATCCGGCTGTCGATTATGCGTCCGCTGATGCAGGTCGCGGACGATGCGGCTGGCGGTGGTCTCGAACAGGAAGGGCAGGACGGCGTGGACCAGCGCCGCAAACGCCGCCGCGAACAGCCGCGCGGAGAATCCGGCGGCAAACGCCATGTGGCCGAAATAGGTCTCGCCGACGGAAGCGGGATGATCGTGAAACAGTCTTGCCAGCCGCGTTGTCATCTGCCGTCCTCCATTATTGCCGAACGGTGGCATGATAGGTCCGTTGCAGCGACTGCTTTTCCCAATTCGTCTCTTGAATTGGAGAATGTTTGGGACGATCATCCCAAGATGACGAGTGAAATCGACACCATCGACCGCCGCATCCTGGCGGAGCTGCAGCGCGACGCCATGCTCTCGGTCGACGACGTCTCTGCGCGCGTGAATCTGTCGCGCAACGCCTGCTGGCGCCGCATACGCCGGCTGGAGGACGCCGGCGTCATCACCGGCCGCGTCGCGCTGGTCGATCCGGAAAAGCTCGGCGTCGGCCTCTCGGTCTTCATCATGGTGCGGACCTCCAACCACGATCCCGACTGGCTGACCCGTTTCCGCGCCGCAGTCACCAGCCTGCCGGAGATCACCGGCGTCTACCGCATGTCGGGAGACCTCGACTATGTGCTGCGCGCCCGCGTCGCCGACGTGAAGGCCTATGACCGGCTCTACCAGCGGCTGATCGCCAAGGTGCCGCTGTCCGACGTCTCCGCCTCCTTCGTCATGGAGGAGATACGCGAGACGACGGTCGTACCGGTGGAGGTCAGATAGAAACTCCAGAGGTTGATTCGCTTCACGCGTTTCTGCTGGACGAGGAGGCGGCTCTTCTCGTAGTTGGGGATTCGTGAGCGGCCGCGTTGCATCGAAGAGCGCGACGGGCCAGACAGCGCCAGTTCACCACAAGGGCATCTCGATGAAACCGTCCCTCGGCGTCGTCCGCCTCCCGCACGCGCATGGCCTCGATTTGCCTGCCTATGAAAGCGCCGGCGCGGCCGGCCTGGACCTGCGCGCCGCCGTCGCCGACGACCGGCCGATCCTGATCCTGCCGGGAAGGCGCGCGCTGGTGCCGACCGGGCTCATCCTGGAAATCCCGGAAGGTTTCGAGGGGCAGGTGCGGCCGCGCTCCGGCCTTGCCCTCAAGCACGGCATCACCTGCCTCAACACACCGGGAACCATCGACTGGGATTATCGCGGCGAGGTGAAGGTGCTGCTCGTCAATCTCGGTGACGACGACTTTACAGTGACCCGCGGCATGCGGGTGGCCCAGCTGGTGATCGCGCCGGTGGCGCACGCCGCGATCGAGGAGCGCAGCCTGGCCGGCGGCACGGCGCGCGGCGCCGGCGGCTTCGGTTCCACCGGCACCGCCTGAGCCGGTCGCCAAAAGCCGGCCATCCCGGCGGCAGGAGCCTTCAGCGGGCGGACCTCCGCCGGCGAGAAATGGGTGCAGTTCCATCCGAGTTTTGACATGATTGCTGCGGAGAATCCCGCGCAGCCCCGGCGACCGCGCCGGTGCAGGCAGGATCTGACGGTCACAACTCGGCTAAACAGGCAATGCCATGGACAAGGGCAGCACGTTCCGCAGCCTCCACGAGGCGCCGGGCATCTTCGTGATGCCCAATCCCTGGGATCCGGGCACGGCCAGGCTGCTGGCCTCGCTCGGCTTCAAGGCGCTCGCCACCACCAGCGCCGGTTTCGCCTTCTCGCGCGGGCTGGTCGACGGTGGCGTCGGCTTCGAGGCGATGGTCGCGCATTGCCGCGACATCGTCGCGTCCGTCGAGGTGCCGGTCTCCGCCGACCTGGAGAAGGGCAAGGGCGACAGCCCCGACAGCGCCGCCGAGACCATCTTCGCCGCCGAAGCGGCCGGCCTGGCAGGCTGCTCGATCGAGGACCACACCGGCGATCCCGACGATCCGATCTACGACTTCTCGCTCGCGGTCGAGCGGGTCGCGGCGGCGGCCGAGGCGGCCAGGGCGCTGAAGAAGGACTTCGTGTTCACGGCGCGCGCCGAGAATTTCCAGTGGGAGCGCCCCGATCTCGACGACACGATCAAGCGCCTGCAGGCGTTCGCCGACGCCGGCGCCGACGTGCTCTATGCGCCGGGCATCTCCGATGTCGCCACCATCCGCGCCATCTGTTCGGCCGTGCCCCGGCCAGTCAACGTGCTGGCGGTGCCCGGCCTCAGCGTCGCCGCGTTGGCGGAGGCCGGCGCCAAGCGCATCTCGCTGGGCTCTAAGCTGACCGCCCACGCCTTCGGGGCGCTGCGGCGCGCCGCCAACGAGATGCTCGGCGCCGGCACCTTCGAATTCGCCCGCGAAACCATGTCCTTCGGCGAACTCGAGGCGCTGTTTTCCGGCAAGGAGTGATGGGCGGGCTTTCCCGCCCGCCAGAACGGCGATGCGGATCTCAGAGTGTCCGCACCAGCTCCTCCAGCTGGTCGGTGACCTGGCTCCAGCCCTCGTGAAAACCCATATTCTCGTGGGCGTCGCAATCTTCCTTCGACCAGTGGGTTACCCGTGCCGTGTAGCGGGTCTTGCCGCCTTCGTCGTCGAAGGTGAGGGTGAGCGTCATGAACGGCTTCTCCGACGGCTCCCAAGCCCTGACATAGGCATCGGTGACGACCAGGCGCCGGTTCTCGACGACATCGAGGTAGACGCCGTGATTCGGGAATTCCGTGCCGTCGGGACCGGCCATCACGATGAGGTTGCTGCCGCCGGGCCGCACGTCGAGCTCGGCGCGCGGCGTCGACCACGGCTTCGGCGCGAAGAATTTCGTGATGATCTCGGGATCCGTCCAGGCCCGGTAGAGCTTTTCGCGCGGTGCGTCGATGACGCGGGTGAGCAGGAGCTCGCGCTCGGAGGGGCGGGAGGTCTGGGCGGTGGGGTTCATATCCTGTCTCCACATGGACTGTTTGTTCGGGGCCGTTGACGCGCGCCGAGCGCACGGTGCCGCTCTTATGACGTATGGCAGTCTCGCATGCCGACACCACCGGGGCAAAATTCCTGCCCTTTCGATCTCGATGCCGCCGGGCTGCCTTGCGGGCGGATGCGTCGTACCAAATTTCGCCACGCTGCCGATTCATGCTTCGTTTACCAGCCGGCGTCAGGCTGGCGAGGGGGCCGGACCCCGGGGAAGACCGCATGACGTTTCTGATCGCACGGGCGGCGCGGGCCGCCGCCGTCCTTGCCGCGATGCTGGCCTTTGCCGTTCCGGCCGCGCAGCCGGCGCAGTCGGCCGAACTCGCCAAGGATCTGTTCGGCAGTCAGCGGCTGCCGGCCGCGACCGCGGCGAAGTCCTACGGCTTCTATTCGAAGGGCTGCTTCTCCGGCGGCCTCGCCATCGCCACCGACGGACCGACCTGGCAGGCGATGCGGCTGTCGCGCAACCGCCGCTGGGGCCACCCTGTGATGATCAACCTGGTCGAGAAGCTGTCGCGCCAGGCGACCGCCGACGGCTGGCCGGGCCTGCTCGTCGGCGACATCTCGCAGCCGCGTGGCGGCCCGATGCTGACCGGCCACGCCTCGCACCAGATCGGCCTCGACGCCGACATCTGGCTGACGCCGATGCCGGACCGCCGCCTGACCGCGGAGGAGCGCGAGAACATGTCGGCGATCTCCATGATCCGCAAGGGCGGGCTCACCGTCGATGATCGCATTTGGACGAAGGCCCATGCGCGGCTCCTGAAGCGGGCGGCGAGCTATCCGGAAGTCGAGCGCATTCTTGTCCATCCGGGAATCAAGAAGAAGCTGTGCGAGACGGTGACCGGCGACCGGTCGTGGCTGCGCAAGGTTCGGCCGTTCTGGGGTCACGACTACCATTTCCACATCCGTATCGGTTGCCAGCCCGGTTCGACCGGCTGCAAGAAGCAGGCGGAGACGGTGCGCGGCGAGGGCTGCGACGAATCACTTGCCTGGTGGTTCACCGAAGAACCGTGGCGGCCCAACAAGAACCCGGACAGGCCGAAAGCGCGCGACATCATGACCATGGCGAGCCTGCCGAAGGAATGCCGTGCCGTCCTCAGCGCCCCGGAACCGGTCTCGGAAGCGGCGGTCACGGTCGGACCGGGCGCCGATGCCATGGCCGTGGCGGCGGCGGAAGCAGCGGCGCCGGCGGTGCTCGAGCCGGCGGGAAGCGCACCAGCGGTCGCCTCCACCGGCGCCATCCCGCTCAACGCGTTCGCGCCTACACCGGAGATCGGCATTCCGCTGCCGCGTCCCAGGCCGGGGTCCTAATCCGGCGGCTTCCCCCGCGCACAGTTCCCGTCTATGAGCCTTCAATCGGTTTAACGGTGGAGGCCAGCCCATGGCATCCCGATTGCGGCTGGCGCTGATCGCGCATGACGAGAAGAAGGACGACCTGGTCGCCTTCGCGCGCGGCCATGTCGGCTTCCTCGAGACCTGCGACATCGTCGCCACGGGCACGACCGGCGCCCGCGTTCTCGACGCCTGCCCGGGCCTGCGGCTCCAGCGCCTGAAGAGCGGTCCGCTCGGCGGCGACCAGCAGATCGGCGCGCTGATCGCCGAGGGAAAGGTCGATGCCCTCATTTTCTTCGTTGATCCGCTGACGCCGATGCCGCATGACGTGGATGTGAAGGCCCTGATGCGGCTGGCGATCGTCTACGACATACCGATGGCGCTCAACCGGGCGACCGCCGAGATCATCCTTCGCGACTACGAGAACGGCGCAAGCCGCGCTTCCGCAAGGGAGGACGATGTGCATGGCTGAGGCCGAGGACGGTTTTCGCTTTCCCATCCTGATCGGCGACGTCGGCGGCACCAATGCCCGCTTCGCCGTCGTCGAATCGGCCGATGCCGAGGCTGGCGCGCCGCGCGTCGTGCGCACCGCCGATTTCCCGACGATCGACGAAGCCATCCAGGCCGCGGTCCTGGACGATGCCGCAATCCGCCCGAAATCCGCCGTCATCGCCGTGGCCGGTCCGGTGGACGGTGACGAGATTGCGCTGACCAACTGCCCCTGGGTGGTGCGGCCGAAGGGCATGTTCGGCAGCCTCGGCCTCTCCGACATCGTCGTGCTCAACGATTTCGAGGCGCAGGCGCTCGCCGTCGTGGCACTCGGCGAGGAGCATATGGAGAAGATCGGCGGCGGGGCGCCGGAGGCCGGCGCCGCCCGCGTCGTGCTCGGGCCGGGAACTGGCCTCGGCGTCGCCGGCCTCATCCATTCGCGCGGCCTGTGGATACCGGTACCGGGCGAGGGCGGCCATATGGACATCGGTCCGCGCACCGACCGCGACCGCCAGATTTTTCCGCATCTCGAGCCGATCGAGGGGCGCATCTCCGGCGAGCAGATCCTGTGCGGCCGCGGCCTGGTCAACGCCTACCGCGCTACCGCGCTGGCCGACGGCGGAACGCCGCGCTTCACCACGCCGGCCGAGATCACCGCCGCCGCGCTCGAGCGTACCGATCCGGTGGCGGAGGAGGCCCTTGCCTTCTTCGTCACCTGCCTCGGCCGCACCGCCGGCGACCTGGCGCTGGTGTTCAAGAGCCAGGGCGGCGTGTTCCTGACCGGCGGGATTGCCCAGAAGATCGTGCCGGCGCTGCGCGAGCCGCGATTCCGGGCGGCCTTCGAGGACAAGGCGCCGCATACCGAGATGATGCGGGGCATGCCGGTCTACGTCATCACCCACACGCTGGCGGCACTCGCCGGGCTCGCCGCCTACGCCCGCGCGCCGCAGCGGTTCGGCGTCGAAACCCGCGGCCGGCGCTGGCGCAGCTGAACGGTATCTTCGACATTCAGGCAGCGGATTTTTGGGGCGAAGCACGCTTCCGTCTGGCCCGTTGCGACTTGTCGGTAGGCGTTGCCGACAGCGTCAGGCCAAGCGCGTTCAGCACGGACAGCACGGTCGCGAATTCGGGATTGCCGCTGTCGCCCAGCGCCTTGTACAGGCTTTTGGGGTTAAGCTTTGCGGCTGCAGCGATGTCGGCCATTCCTCGTGCACGAGCAACGAGTCCTATAGCGTCCCGCACTTCGGCCAGATCACCGGTTTCGAGCGCGGCTGTGATATAGGCCGCCTGAAGTTCCGGGGTATCGAGATATTCGGCCGCATCAAAGCGAGTCGTGTCCATCTCTCAGTCCTTTCAATTGTCAGCCATGTCCAAGGCTCGCTGTATGTCCGCCTGCTGCCTCCGCTTGTCCCCACCGCACAGAAGAACGACGAGAGCCGCGCCGCGCTGCATGTAGTAGACCCGATAGCCTGGCCCGTAGTCGACGCGCATCTCCATGACCGGCCCGCCGACCGGCTTGACGTCACCAGGATTGCCCCGCTCCATCCGACGGATGCGCTGCAGGATGCGGGCCGCTGCATTTGCGTCACGCAAGCCGCGCAGCCACTGCGCAAATGGCGGACTTTGGCGGACCTCGATCATGCGTCGGTAGCCTATAGGCGACCTGCGGACCGGGCAAATACTTTTCTCACGCCTTGCGGCGATGTGTCCTTCCTGGGCGGCGCGGACGTCACATGGCCGTTTGTTCGTGCGGAAGCCATAGGCAAGGCCGCCCGTTGCCGCTATGAGGAGCCGCCGGCCGCGTGCCGGCCAAAGAAACGCGAGCCGAACCGGAATTGAAAACCAAACACGACAAGAGGCGGGCCGATCCAGGTGAGGTCATCGCCATCATCCGGCGCATCCTCTCCGAGAACGGCCGTGACTATGTGCGCAGCTACGTGGCCGCTGGCCTATGCCTGCTGGCAACGGCGGCGACGACGGCCTTCGGCGCATGGATCATGCGCGACGTCATCGACCAGATTTTCTACAAGCAGCGCAGCGACCTGATCGTCCTGATCAGCGTGTCCATCTTCGCCGCCTTTCTGATCCGCGGCTTCGCCAGCTATGCCCAGTCGGTCATCCTCGCCAGGGTCGGCAACAACATGGTGGCGCGCTATCAGCAGCGCCTGTTCGACCATCTGATGAGGCTCGGCGTCGACTTCCACACGTCGATGCGCTCCGGCCAGCTGGCCGCCCAGATCAGCCAGAACGTCGGCGGCGTGCGCGACCTGCTCAGCACCACCCTGAGGGCCGTCGTTGGCGACGTCGTCACGCTGGTCGCCCTGGTCGCCGTCATGGTGATGCAGGATCCGATGCTGTCGATCTTCGCCTTCCTGATCGGACCTCCGCTCGTCTACGCCGTCAACAACCTGATGCGGCGCATGCGGCGCATCAGCCGCGAATCCGTCGAGGTCAATTCCCGCCTGCTCGGCGCCATGCAGGAATCGACCCAGGGGATCGCCGTGGTGAAGGCCTTCACCATGGAGGAGCAGCTGTCGCGGCGGATCGCCAAGCTGATCAAGGACGCGGAGTGGCGCAACAACAAGATCGCCCGCGTTTCCGAGCGCCTCACGCCGATATCGGAGATTCTCGCCGGCGCGGTCGTTGCCCTGGTGGTGGTCTATGCCGGCTACCGCTCGACATTCAGCCAGCAGCCGCCCGGCGCGGTGTTCTCCTTCATCTCGGCGCTGCTGCTCGCCTATGACCCGGCGCGCCGACTCGCCCGCGTCCAGGTCAGCCTCGAGCGGTCGCTGGTCAATGCGCGCATGATCTACGAGATCCTCGACCTGAAGCCCCGGCAGGGCGACGTCGCCGACGCCAGGCCTCTGGATGTGACGAAGGGCGAGGTACGCTTCGACGACGTGCGCTTCGGCTACAACCAGGACCTGCCGGTGCTGCATGGCGTCAGCTTCGTTGCCGAGGCCGGCAAGATGACGGCGATCGTCGGGGCGTCGGGTGCCGGCAAGTCGACGCTGACGGCTCTGCTCGAGCGCTTCTATGATGTCGAAGGCGGCTCGATCCTGATCGACGGCCAGGACATCGCCAAAGTGACGAAGCGGTCGCTGCGCGAGCAGATCGCCTTCGTATCGCAGCAGCCTTATCTGTTCGAAGGCTCGATCGGCGACAACATCCGCTACGGGCGCGAGAGCGCCACGGAAGCCGAGGTGCAGCGGGCCGCGCAACTGGCGGCGGCGGACGAATTCATCCGCGAGCAGCCGCAGGGCTACGACACGCTGGTCGGCGAGAATGGCGTGACCCTGTCGGGCGGCCAGCGCCAGCGTGTCTCGATCGCCCGCGCCATCGTGCGCAATGCGCCGATCCTGCTGCTCGATGAGGCCACATCGTCGCTCGACACCGAATCGGAGGCGCGCGTCCAGGACGCGCTGGCCACCGTCATGCAGGGCCGGACCGTCATCGTGATCGCGCACCGCCTGTCGACGGTGGTAAATGCCGACAAGATCGTGGTTCTGGAGAACGGCCTCGTGGTCGAGGAAGGTACGCATCAATCGCTGCTCGCCGATCCGCACGGGGTCTATGCGCGCTTCCACCGCGTTCAGAGTTCGAAGGGCCTCGGGCTGGTGAACGACATCAAGCGCGCGGCGGATCCGGCAAAGCGCGCCAAGCGGACGGGAGCACCGGCATGAGCGAGATGGGACTCGTCGTCGTCGGTGCAGCCGGCCGCATGGGCCAGACGCTGATCCGCACGGTGCAGCAGGTTGCCGGGGTGCGCGTCGCCGGCGCCATCGAGCGCGCCGGCTCGCCGTTTCTTGGCCGCGATGCCGGGGAACTGGCCGGCGTCGGCCCGCTCGGGGTGCCGATCGTCGACGATCCGCTGCCGGTCTTCGCCAAGGCCGACGGCGTGCTCGATTTCAGCGTTCCTGCTGCGACCGTGGAGTTCGCCGGCTATGCCGCGCAGGCCCGTATCGTCCACGTCATCGGCACGACAGGGTGCTCGGCGGAAGACGATGCCAGGATCGCCGCGGCGGCCCGCCACGCCACCGTCGTCAAGAGCGGCAATATGAGCCTCGGCGTGAACCTTCTCGCCGTGCTGGTGGAGCAAGCGGCCAGGGCACTCGGGCCGGAGGATTTCGACATCGAGGTGGTGGAAATGCACCACCGCCACAAGGTGGATGCGCCGTCGGGCACCGCGCTGCTGCTCGGGCAGGCCGCGGCCGCGGGGCGGGAGATCGGGCTTGCCGACAACAGCGTGCGGGTGCGTGACGGGCATACCGGCCCGCGGCCGGAGGGCGCCATCGGCTTTGCCACCTTGCGCGGCGGTTCGGTGGTCGGCGACCATTCGGTGATCCTCGCCGGTCCCGGCGAGCGCGTGGTGCTCACCCACAACGCCGAGGACCGCGCCATCTTCGCGCGCGGCGCGGTCAGGGCGGCCCTCTGGGCGCACGGGCGCAAGCCCGGCCTCTATTCGATGCGCGACGTGCTCGGACTGGCATGAGCGCAGCAGTCAACCGCAACAAGGGGTAACGAATGTCCGGAACACTCGTGCTGGTCCGCCACGGACAGAGCGACTGGAACCTGAAGAACCTGTTCACCGGCTGGCGCGACGTCGACCTGACGGAGCAGGGCCATGCGGAGGCCAAGGCCGCCGGTGCCACGCTGGCGGCGCGCGGGCTCAAATTCGATCTCGCCTTCACCTCGGTGCTGCAACGGGCGCAGAAGACGTGCCAGCACATCCTCGACGCCGTCGGCCAGAGCGACCTCGAGACGATCCGCGACCAGGCGCTCAACGAGCGCGACTACGGCGAACTGTCCGGGCTGAACAAGGACGACGCACGCCAGAAGTGGGGCGAGGAGCAGGTGCATGTGTGGCGCCGCTCCTACGACATCGCGCCCCCCGGCGGCGAAAGCCTGAAGGACACCGGCGCCCGCGTCTGGCCGTATTATCTGCACGACATGCAGCCGCATGTGCTGCGCGGCGGCACCGTCCTGGTCGCCGCGCACGGCAACTCGCTGCGGGCCCTGATCATGGCCCTCGACGGCCTGTCCAAGGAAGAGGTGGTGAAGCTGGAACTCGGCACCGGCGTGCCGATCGTCTACCGCCTGAACGCCGATTCGACCGTGGCTTCGAAGGAGGTTCTGACGGCCTAGGGTCGGAAAGGAATCCGGCCCATCGTCTGCTCGATTCGGCCGCGGCCGGTCGCGATGCGGTGGTTCGCCCGTTGGACAGACCGGATCGCCTCCGGCGGAGCGGATGGCGTCTGCCGCCGGGATGGGTCATTCGGCCGCAAGAAAGTTGCCATCTGTGCTCAATTCGACACGGCGGCACCAAACCAAGCAAAAACAATGTGTTGGGAGCAGTTCGGCGACTCGCCGGAGGCTCTCGGTTAGCGAAGCGTTTACGCTGCAGTTTCAATGCTAATGATCCGACGGAGTTTGACATTGACGCTTTGGGTCCAGTCCGTCATGTCTTCGCGTGCTGCCGGACGGAGCCGCGGGGACAGAGTCGGCGAGGCAGAGGGAATTGGTTTGGCAAGTGACTGTCTGATAGAGCTTTCTTCCGCTCGCAGCGGACGCGCAGGTCTGACGGCTCGCAGGGTCGTCGTTGCCGCGTTGCTGCCGATGCTGGTCGCAGGCTGCAATGCTTTCTCCGGCGACGGCCCGATGGCCTCCTCGATCGTGTCCGCTTCCGACAACAAGGGTCAGAACCCGCGCCAGAACCCCAAGCAGCAATACGTCTTCGACGTGGTCGACATGACGCCGAATGTCGCCTCGGTCGTGGCCGCCTACCAGAGCCCGGCCTTCAACAAAACGTTCGGGCTCGGCAAGGGCGGCGTCAATCCGACGATCGGCGTCGGCGACGTGCTGCAGATCACCATCTTCGAGGCGGGGCCGGACGGCTTGTTCTCCACCCAGGACAACAAGGCGACGTCGGTCACCGTCACCGTGCAGCCCGACGGGCGGGCGCCGGTGCCCTATATCGGTGCCGTGCAGTTCGCCGGCAACACGCTGGAAGCGGCCCGCAACTCGATCGTCCAGTCGCTGAAGACGCGGGCCGTCGAGCCGGACGTGATCGTCGGGCTCGCCGAGAACGCATCGCGCACCATCGCCGTCAACGGCGTGGTGGGCAAGCCGTCGGTCGTCCCGCTCGGCCTGTCCAGCGAGCGGCTCACCGACGTCATCGCCAAGGCCGGCGGCCCCACCAACCCGCCCTACGACACCTTCGTGACGCTGACGCGCGGCGGCAGGACCGGCAAGGCGCTGCTGCAGACGCTGATCGACCGGCCGTCGGAGAACATCTTTGCACGGCCGGGCGACCAGCTCTTCCTGACGCACGATCCGCAGACCTTCTCGGTCCTCGGGTCGACGGGCAAGACGGCGAAGATCCCGCTCGGCGCCGCCAGCATCAGCGTGATCGAGGCGGCGGCACTGGCCGGCGGCGCCAATGCGTCGCGGGCGAATCCGCGGGGCCTGTTCATCTTCCGCTACGAATATGCGCCGGTGCTGCGGTCGATTCTCGGCGAGCAGCGCTTCCAGGTGCTTGCCTCCAAGGGCATGCATCCGAACGCGGCGGACATGTATCCGATCGTCTACCGCATCGATCTGTCCAAGCCCGACGCCTATCTGGTCGGCCAGAACTTCCCGATGCGCAACAAGGACGTGCTCTATCTGGCGCAGCATCCGTCGGTGGAAATCTTCCGCTTCATGAGCGCCGTGGCGCAGACCTTCGTGATCGCCCGCGCCGTCAGCTCGTTCTGACGCGCGGCGCCGTCAACGTCATCCATGACCGACCGATCGGTGACGCGGCTATAGTCACGCCGCGACGATTGGGATGCCATGTGCCGAGATCCTCTCGGCCGCATTCCGCTCTGCCGTTCATCTTGACCGTCTGCGCCGCCCCTCACCTGCCAGCCTAATGGTTGCGCTCTCCCCGCTAGAACGGGAGGAGTCGCCTGCCGCGGCTTCTTCGCAAGTCTCCAGCGGTGCCGATTGGCGAGTTCGGCAGCCACAGCGTCCTTTCCGTCCTGGGCTAGTCGAAGGAATCCGGGGAGAAGTGCCTAATTTTAGCAGGGCGATGAGGGACGGCGCGAACGCTCAACACAAGCTGTGGGTACGAGCGGGCGCCGATCGACCCACGGCCATTCGATCCCGATCGGGCGACGCGCTCGCCTCGGGCATCACCTGGTGCAGATGTCTCGGCCCCAGACATGCCGGAATGCCCTTCCCGGATAGTCCCTGACGACCGCGGGCTCCGGCATGGTCGAGGGCGCGCCAACGCCCGCCCCGAGGGGACCCGGGCCGCTACTGCTCCAGCATGCCCTTGGCGAAGGAATCGGTCAGCGGCTTCACCAGGTACTGGACGAGCGTGCGCTCGCCGCCGCTGACGATGATCTCCGCCGGCATGCCCGCCTGCAGGCGGCCGCGGATCGTGTCCGGGATGTCCTTCTCCGCCACACTGATGCGGGCGTTGTAGTAGGGCTCGATCTGCGGGTTCTCCGGCATGATGATGTCGGGCGACAGCACCTGCACCGATCCGAAGATCACCGGGGTCAGCCGGCTGGAGAAGCCGGGGAAGCGCACCTCGGCCTTGCCGCCGATCATCACCTCGTCGACGTCCATCGGACGCACCCGCGCGTTGATGATGAATTCGTCGTTGATCGGGACGATCTCCATCATCGCTTCGGCCGGACGGACGACGCCCGTCTTGGTGTGGATCTTTATGTCCTGCACCATCCCCCTGACCGGAGCGCGGATGACGGTGCGATCGAGGATGTCCTGCGCCTGCTTGACGCGCTCGGACACTTCGGCGACCTGGTCGCGGACCTCGCGCAGCTCCGTGCTGGCGCGTTCGACGAATTCCTGGTTGAGCTGCAGCGCCCGCAGCTTCGTCTCGGCGATCGCTTCGTTGGCCTTGGCCATGTCGGCGATGAGGCGGCCGAGATTGCCTTCCAGTTCCATGCGGCCGCGCATCAGCTGCGCCACATGGTTGGTCGACACATAGCCCTTGCGCTGGCCCTCCTCCATGCGCTCGATCTGCTCGACCAGCGAGCCGCGCTGGTCTTCGATCGACTTGCGCTGCGATGTCAGTCCGCGCGATTCCTCCTCCAGCTGCGTGGCGCGGGCATTGAGAATGCTCGTCTGTCCGTCCCTGGTCGCCTTGCGGTCGCGGAAGAGCGTGCGGTGCAGCTTGATGTAGGCGGGCTCTTCCGTGCTCTGCGGGTCGAAGATGTCCGGCGGGAAGGTGATGTCGTCCGCATTGATGCTCTCGGCCTCCAGCCGCGCTTCGGCGGCGCGCAAGAGGGCGAGGCGTTCGCTGAGCACGGTGAAATTGCCGACCGCCTGCGTCGGATCGAGGCGGACGAGCACGTCGCCGACCTCGACCACGTCGCCGTCCTTGACGGTGATTTCGGAAACGATGCCGCCTTCCAGGTGCTGGATGATCTTGCGATTGGTAGAGACGACAACGACACCATGCGCCACCACGCCGCTGGACAGCGGCGCCGTCGCCGCCCAGGTTCCGAACACGCCGAAGGCGAGCGCGATCGTCGCATAACCGGCGACCACGTATGGGGCCGGAGAGAAGCTCTTCTCGGGCGTCTTCTTGGGCGTCATCGTCCTATCCTGCCATCTCGCCGGCGCGATGCCGCCTGCCGCGCATTCGCGATCCCCGTTCGTGCCTCGTCAATTGACGACCAGCCGGGTGCGGGAGCCCGGCTGCTCCTCGACCGCCGGCAGCGGCGCTACCGCCTTCGGCTGCAGCACGTCCTTCGTCGGCCCGAAGGCGCGCATCCGGCCTTCCGCCAGGATCAGCGACTTGTCGCTGAGCGCCAGCAGCCCGATCTTGTGACTCACGAAGATGACGGTGCGCTTGCGGTCGCGCAGATCCTTCAGCGCCCGCAGCAGGGCTTCTTCGCCCTCCATGTCGAGATTTGCGTTCGGCTCGTCGAGGATGACGACGGCCGGATCGTTGAACAGGGCACGCGCCAGGCCGATGCGCTGCCGCTGGCCGCCGGAAAGCTGCCGGCCGCCGACGCCGATCTGCGTCTCGTAGCCGTCGGGCAGGTTCTGGATCATCTCATGCACGCCGGCGCGCTGCGCGGCGAGAATGACGTCCTCCGCCTCGGCATCCTTGAACCGCGCGATGTTCTCCGCGATCGTTCCGCCAAAGAGCTCGACCGTCTGGGGCAGATAGCCGAGATAGTCGCCGAGTTCGTCCTTGTTCCAGTGCGAAAGCTCCGACCCGTCCAGGCGCACCGCGCCTGCGAGCGGTGTCCAGACGCCCACCAGTGCCCTGGCAAGGCTGGACTTACCGGCGCCGCTCGGGCCGACCAGCGCCATGGTTTCTCCCGGCTGGAGCGAGAAGGTGACGCCGCTGACGATCGGCGTGCGCGACCCCGGGGGCGCCACGATGATCTGCTCGGCGGCGAGGCCTCCCTGCGGCCGCGGCAGCTTGGTCCGCTCGGGTTCATCGGGAATGCGCGCAAACAGGTCCCGCAGCCGGCCATAGGCCTGCCTGGCGCCGATGAACTGCTTCCATTGACCGACCACCTGGTCGACCGGGGCGAGCGCCCGCCCCATCATGATCGAGGCGGCGATCATCATGCCGGGAGTGATCTTGTTTTCCAGCGCGAGATAGGCACCCAGGCCGAGGATCGCCACCTGAAGGGCCATCCGCACGAATTTCGACGTCGACAGCAGGACTCCGGCCCGATCGCTGGCGCCCGCCTGCAACTCGAGCATGCGCCGGTGCATACCTGACCACCGGTCGCGCAGGTTCTGCTCCATGCCCAGCGCTCGGATCACCTCGACGTTCTGCAGCGTCGTCGTGGCGAAATGCTGGGCGGTCTGCGAGCTTGTGCTCGCATCGTTGAGGGTCTTCTTCGTCAGCACCTCGTTGAGCAGCGTCAGCACGAAGATGAGGGCCGCGCCGCCGGTCGCCAGCCAGCCGATCCAGGGATGGAACATGAAGCAGACGACCAGGAAGACCGGTACCCACGGCACGTCGCAGATGGCGATCAGCCCCGTTCCGGTCAGGAATTCGCGCAACCGGTCGACGTCCATGAGCGCGAATTCGGACTTTGTACCGGGCTGCGTCAGGCTGGCCGAAACGACGCGGGAGAACAGCGGGCCTGAAACCGTGTTGTCGAAGCGCAGCCCCGCCCGCACCAGCACGCGCGAGCGTATCCATTCGAGCACGCCGTATAGCGCAAGCATGGCCACGGCGATGCCGGTCAGCACCAGCAGCGTCATCTCGCTGCGGCTCTGCAGCACCCTGTCGTAGACCTGCAGCATGTAGAGGGGGCCGACGAACATCAGAATGTTGATCGCCGCGCTGAACACCACCACCGACCCGAGGACGGATCGATAGGACCGCAGCCCATCGTTGAAGATATTCTTCGGCTTCATTGAAGGCCCGCAAGACGACAAAATTTTAACAAAGAGTTTCGCGCGGGCGGCTGTTTTGCCCCGAACGACACCCAAGCTCAGCTCCCGGTTATACTGCCGAACCGCTCACCCTACAATGCCGCCGGGCGCCAAGTGTGTAACCAATCGGCGATTTGGTAAAGCGCGAGCTATCCCTTCTCCCGCCGGCCAAAGGCTCGGGTAGGCATGAGTTGACGGCCCGCCGCTCGACCTGGCGGCTTGACTTGAGACATCACGGACAGCGGCGGCAAAGACTTTACCGCGGGCAGTGCGCTGCCCGCGGCTCATCCTCCCACTCGTATGGGTGACGATCGCCACGAAATGCTCCTGGCCACCGCCCGGAACTGGGGCGCGCCGCGACTAGACACCGCGCTTCCATCGGTTGTACTCATAGGTCATCATTGTTGACCAAATGATGTCACCAGCGATTGGCGAGCGGCATGGCCGCATGACGGGACGCTACGGGCTGCCTGAGCAGGCCGGACGGGGAACGATCGACGTGCGCCTGCCTCTCCGTAAGGCAGTGCTGGTTTTGCAGAGTGCCCGCCCTCCGGCGGCCGATACGGAGTCTCGATAGCCGGACTGGACGGTTCCATCTGCAGGATTGAGTTTTCGACCCCGACGGGGTCGCACAGACATGGTGAAGCTCATGCGAAGAAGGGAACGGACTGTGATGGACGCTGACAAGGGTATCACGCACTACGCGCAGGAACCGAGCCTGCAATCCGTGCAGCCCCTCGCCTCCCGTTCGCTCTTCTGGAAGGCACGATATGTGCGCGCCTCCAGGCTCTTGCCCAACATTCCCGCTCTGTTCTGGCTGACCGAGGTCGTGCGGCCGACCGTCTTCCTGGCACCCGAGATCGGCGACGGCGTAGCCTATTTCGCGATGTGCCAGTCGGTCGAGCGGAACGGATTGGAAACCAGGTGCTTTGCCTCCGCTGTCGCGGGGATTGCCGAGGACCAGCGGCGCTACAA
Source organism: Kumtagia sp. (assembly GCF_059502445.1). Classification (NCBI taxonomy): domain Bacteria; kingdom Pseudomonadati; phylum Pseudomonadota; class Alphaproteobacteria; order Hyphomicrobiales; family Phyllobacteriaceae; genus Kumtagia; species Kumtagia sp. The sequence continues at coordinate 96,049 of NZ_JCACER010000015.1, read as the reverse complement.
TGACGAGAACTATTCGGACTTTTCATTCATCCTCCCCCGCAAGGGCTGGGAGGGCCGCAGCCGCATAGCGGGCATCGACCTGCTCTACGTATCGCAGGCGTTGCTGGACGAGGAGCAGCACAGCCTCCTCCGGGCGCTGAAGTCGCAGTTGTCCGAGCGGTGCGTGGTCATCTTCGAGGGCCTGGATCATGTCGACGAGCAGGTCGGCAAAGACTGCATAGACGCTCTCGCCCTGGAATCCGCGACCAGGATCGGGTTCGAGCAGGGCCCTGGGCTGACGGTTTTCTTCCGCGAGGCACTGCAGAACGAACGGCTGCAGCAACTGGCCAAGCTGACGCTGGGCGGCCACGGCTACGGGGCCGTCCAGACCATCTTCACGCGGCTCGGGCAGGCGCATGCGGCCGAGCAGGCGATGCATGCGCTCGAAGCAAGGCAGGCGGATTCGAGCGCGGCGCTGGCCATGCATGTCGAGCAGGCGGCAAGACTGCAGTCGGAGGTCACCGAGCTGCGCGGAAAGCTCGAGGAGAGCGGGCGCGCCTACGACGCCCGCAGCCGCCAGATCGCATCGTTCCAGTCCACGATCTTCGATCTCACCTCCAGACTGGATACCGGCGAAGCGCAAAGGTCGGCGAAATTGGCCGAGGCGAAAGGGCGCATCGCCCAGTTGCAGGACGCATGGGCCGAATCGGAGAGCGCAAGGGCCGCCAATCAAGCGACTTTTGACGAGATGGCGGCCCGGCTTGCCGCGCGCGACGAGGAACTGGCCGCAGTCCGGGTCGGGGCGGAGCAACTTGCCGGCGAAATCGGTCGGCGGGAGACGGTCGAGCGCGATCTGAACGCGGCACTGGCCGCCCAGGAAGAAGCGCTGAGGGAACTGGTCCGGGAGCGTGACGAGGCGAGAGCCGCGCAGGCGGAAGCGGCTGCCGGTTACCGGCGCGCCGAGGAGGAGTTGGCACGGCGAGGCACGCTGGAGGACGAACTCCGGGCGCAGCTTGCCGAACGGGCCGGTCTGGAGCAGGGCCTGAACGCCAAGGACGCCGAAATCGCATCGCTGGCCGGAGAGCTCGAACGGCAGAGGGCGGCGGAGGCCGAGCGGAGCCTGCAAGCCGCCGGCCGAGACGACGAACTGGCGCACGTGCGCGGGCTGCTGACCAAGCTGGAGACGGAGCGCGGCTCCGAACGGGAAGCGTGGCACGACGAAATCGGGCGCCGCGACGCCGAGCTGTCGCAACTGCGCGCCGAACGTCAGGAGGACGAAGCGCGGCATGAACGCGACCGCCAGCGGCTGGAGGGCGAGGCCGCGCAGCACCGGTCCGACGCCGTGGCGCTGCGCGACGAGATCGAAGAACTGAAGCAGGCCCGGTCGGCCGCCGAAAGCGAAGTGCAGCACCTCAACCGGGAGCTCGCGAAGAACAAAGTCGTGGAGGCGGACGTCAGGGTAGAGCTGCATCAGGCGCAGTCCGCTCTTGCGCTCCGTTTCGACGAGCTTGCGCGCATGACCGAGCTTTGCGAGCAGCGCGGCGCCGAACTGGCGGCCGTTAGCGCCTCGCTGACGCGGTTGCAGTCCGAGCACGATCTGCTCGTTGCAAACCATGGCGAGGCCGTCGAAGCGCTCAAGGAGGCGCGCCAGGAGTCCGGCACGGAAGCACGCCGCCTGCAGCGCGAACTGAAGGCCAGCCGCGCCGCAGAAGAGACTTTGAAGGCGGAACTGGCAAGCGCCAGCGCCGCGCTGTCGAAGCTGCGAGCCGACCGAGACCTCATGGAGAAGAGTCGCGACGAGGCCGCTCAGGCGCTCGATGAGTCCAGGAAGGAAGCTGCGGCGGAAGCGCGCCGCCTGCAGCGTGAGCTGGAGGCCAGCAGCGTCGCGGAAGAGACTTTGAAGGCCGAGTTCGAGGAGGCGCGCAGCAATCTCGCACGGAGATTCGAGGAGATCGCCCGCATCACCAGCATCGCTGACGAGCGCGATGCCACCCGCAACGCGCTGGAGCGCGAAATTTCTGCACTTCGTGATGCCAATGAGCAGCTGCTCACTGAGAAGCAAATTCAAAACGAGATCAGGGCATCTGCATTAAAAAGCGGCAAGATAAGCCTTAATCGTGGGCTGACAAGTAGATTCCCCACCAAGCAAAGTCGTGAGGCGCTGGACGTTATACGTGCATCTGAGTTCTTCGACAGCAGATGGTACTTGGAGACTTATAGCGATATTGCCGAAGTGGGTCTTGACGCAGCGCAGCATTATCTTTTTTATGGTGCATACGAAGGACGAAACCCAGGTCCTCGCTTCGATACCATGGCTTATTACGGAGCCAACCGGGACGTATCCAGGTCCGGGGAGAATGCGCTCGTCCACTATGAACTTCACGGTAGGGCCAAGAGCAGGCCGTTGACGGAGAAGCAGAGACGAAAGGCTTGAGGATGGAGCTTCAGGAGCAACTGCGGCATCTAAGGAACTCCGGTCAGCTTCATTCGAAGTGGTATCGCGACCAGTATCCCGACGTAGGCATCCTCGGGATGGACCCCGCAGAGCACTATCTGAAGTACGGCGCGCGCCTCGGCCGCAACCCCGGCAAGAATTTCGACACCAGATATTACGTGGAGCGCTACCCCGACGTCGAGGATTCCGGCCTGAACCCCGTCGTCCATTATGTGCTGCACGGGCAGACGCAAGGGCGGGCCTACAGGGTCGATACGAGCGACGTGGACATCGGGCGCCGGCTGTACCGCAAGCTGTGGGCGGGCCTGGGTGAGAGTGCCGCCGTGGAGCTGGAGGAAATCGCCCGGGCGGAAGGCTACTCCGACAAGGCCAGACTGTTTGCGGCCTCGAAGCTGGCTACATGGCTGGACTACCGCGGCGAGTGGCAGCGCGCGCTCGAACTCCTGCTGAGGACGGAATACGTCTCCTCGCGGGTCGGCTCGTCGAAGGAACTGCAGATGAAGCTCGGGTTTCTTCGCCTGCAGTTCGGAGACGTGGCGGGCGCTGCCGCCGCCTTCGGAAAAATCCGCCCGCAATTGGTCGATTCGGACGTGCATCTGGCCATGGCCAACGTGCAGGACAATGACGAGGCGCGGCTGGCGGAGATAAACAAGCCCTTTCAAAAAAGGGGGTTGGCCGAGATAAGGCTCAGGAACGCGGACGAGCCCCTGGCCCTTTCAAACCTCGAAGCTGTGCCCACGCCCTGCCGGCAGCGCGATGTCGGAAAGGTCTCCGTCGTCATGCCGGCCTATTCCGCGGCCCGCTTCATAGACGTGGCCATACGGTCGCTGTGCGAGCAGACATACGACAACATCGAAATCATCGTCGTCGACGATTGCAGTCCCGACGACACCTATGAGGCAGTGTGCCGGCTCGCCGAGTCGGACAGCCGGATCATGCCGGTGCGCCAGGAGCAGAATCGCGGGGCCTACCCCGCACGCAACCGCGGGCTGGAGTTCGCTTCAGGCGCCTTCATCACCACGCACGACGCCGACGATTGGTCGCATCCGCAGAAGATCGAGCAACAGATCAGGGAACTGGACGAGAATCCCGAATTGGTCGGCGTGCTGACGCACTGGGCGCGGGTGCAGCGCAACATGCGTTTCACCACCAATTGGCGTCTCTCCGATCAGATCATCCATTGGAGCCACTCCTCCTTCCTGTGCCGGCGCGTGGTGCTCGACCGGCTCGGCGGCTGGGACAATGTGCGCGTATCCGCCGACACCGAATACATCTGGCGGGTGGAGAATGCTTTCGGCGCGGAATCGGTGAGGAAGCTGTTGCGCGATTGCCCGATGGCCTTTGCGCTCGACGACGAGAGCTCTCTGACCCGCACCAAGCTCACGCATGTGAGCACATCATATTACGGGCTGCGGCACTACTACCGGGAGATTTGCAGGCATTGGCACGAACGCGGGGCTGAGCGTCTGACGCCGGAACAGGAAGAGGCGAAAAGGCGGATGATACCGCGGCAGATGTTCACGCGGGACGAATCCGCGATCGTCGTCGACGAGCATCTTCAGGGCGATTGTTCCGATCCCGCAGTCGTGCGCCAGATGATGGCGGCTGCCTGGGACGGCACCATCCGCTACGGGATCACGCACGTGATGGATCCGAGGAATGACGTCGAGTGGCCCATGTATGCCCAGCGGTTCTGTGACGAATTCTTCGAACTGCTGACTAGAGAAAACACGACAATCATCGTGCCGGGGGCAGCCTGCGAAGCCGCCAGGACGATCGATTTTACCTAGGGAAAGCGACTACGGCAGGGAGGCATTCCGTCATGTGAAGGATCAGTCCTTTGTATGACCGTTCGAAGCTCGGAAAATTGGAGAATGAAGTGGACGCCAGAGTTACCCGCCCCCTGCAGCTTCAAATGCGCTGTCCCATCTGTCAGGGAACAGAATTCTACGACTTCAACGGACGAAAGAATTCCCGTTGTTCGACCTGCCATTCGGTGGAGCGCACGCGTGTCACCAAGCTGTTCATCGACAAGGTCGTCAGGTTGAAGCCTCGGGCGAGAATCCTCCATTTCGCTCCGGAGCCCGGCCTGTCGAAATTCTTCCAGTCGCTTTCCTCGTCGGGATACGAAGCGTGTGATCTGGACCCTGACCGATACGACATCGGAATGCCCATAAGGCAGTTCGATCTATGCATGGATTTGGACACGCTCAAGCGCGATCACTACGACCTGATCGTGCACAACCACGTCCTCGAGCATCTTCCGTACAACTACGCAGTCGTACTGCAGAAGCTGCAACGTTCGGTCCGGCAGGGTGGCTATCAGCTCTTCTCGGTGCCGATGCGGGTCGGCGGCTACTATCGCGAAGATCTGAATCCGAAGATGGCAGCCAAGGATAGGTCCGAAAAATTCAATCAGTACGATCACTATCGAATCTTTGGTAATCTGGACTTCGACCGTACGATCGGTGCGATTTTCGACATCGACAAGAATTATGATCTTCGCAACTACTTTGCGGAGAGTGACCTTCTGGCATCCAACATCCCGCAGCGGTGGTGGCGTCTTTGTGGCGCTTCCGTTTTCCCGGTCAAACGGGTTTGAGTAATGACGGTCTTGAGTGCAGCCGACGCAAATCGGGTCCCCGTGGGCATACGGGAGGTGTCCGACCTCAGGGAGGTTGAGGTTGGCGCCTGCGCAAGGCGTGGACATCTGTTTTTGCGGAACAATCCGGATCATTCGCGGATTTTCGTCTTCTTCAATGGAGAGGTTCCGGCTCATCTGCTGGGCCAGGGCCCCACGTTTCAACGATGGACGTGGGCAAGCGATTTTGCCAATCCCGTTCTGTGTGTCAGCGATCCGTCGGTCGACGGCAGCGATGACCTGCAGATCGGCTGGTACGTCGCGGGCGAGAACGGCGGCGTGTTCGACGACCTGATGGGCGTGGTCGAGGACGCTTGCGTCAAGACGGTCGGGAAAGATGCGGAGATCGTCTGCGTCGGATCCTCGGCCGGCGGTTTCGCCGCCCTCATGGCTGCCTTGCGAAACCGGTGCGATGGTGCCGTCGTCTTCAACCCGCAGGCCGACATCATGCGCTATCGCGAACGGGCCGTGTCACGGTTTGTGGCACGCTTTCGTCCAGATTTCACGGATTCGTTGGCTATGTGGGGCGAAAGAACGTCACTGGTGAAGAATATCCCATTCTACCGGGCAAGAGCAAAAGTAGCATACTGGCAAAATACAGAGGATAGATTCCATTACTTGAATCATTGTAAGCGTATTCAAAGCTATGTCTCAAAGTTGCCAGATGATCTTCGGCGGGAATTTTCCTTCAATTTTTACGCTGATATTCAGGCCGGGCATAACCCTCCGAAGAGGGGGCCGTTTCTGGAGGCTATAGAAGCCGCCTATCCTGGATCGATTGCAGTTGCCGCAACGGAGGCGGCCGCAGGATGATCGGCGGGAGGAAGGGCGGCGATCGGCAGTCGATCACGAGCTGTAGAAAGAGGCCGATATGAGCAAAGGCTTTCCCGGATTGGACAAGGCTCTCCGTCTCGTCGGCGGGACTTGCTTCGAACGCGTGGCGCCGGCTCCGACAAATCTCCAGATACCCTAAGGACGGACAGCCCAATGGATCATACCGGAAATATGTCTCCTGGGGGTTCGCCCTACAGCACCCAGGATTACTGGCGCAAACGCAGCGACATGCTTTATTACCGATACATCGACTACATGGTGCGCGCGGTCGGCGTCTCGGCGAAAAGCATGATCGACGTCGGCTCTGGCAATTGTCCTTATCTGGACTGGTTCGACTGGATTCCCGAGCGCGTCTCCGTGGATATCCGCGTGCCCTATCAATCGGCGAGTGTGAAGCCGATCAAGGGAGACATCTTCAAGCTCGACTTCGGCAAGAAGTTTGATCTTTGTTCCTGTCTGCAGGTTCTCGAGCACGTGCCCGACGCAAGGCGCTTCGCCCGGCGGCTTCTGGAGCTCAGCGATCTCGTGGTTATCTCGGTGCCCTACAAATGGACTGGCACGACCGTTGGTCATGTGCACGATCCTGTCGACTACGAAAAGGTGTCGGACTGGATGGGGCGGCAAGCCAACTACAAGATTGTGGTCGAGGAGCCGTTCCAGGGTTCGAAGCACAAGCGGTTGATCTGCGTCTACGACGTGGATCCGAATCGCAAGTTCGGCCGCGATCTGGCCGAGAATAGGATTACCCGCTAGGGCGCCGGAGCGTGTCCGGCGTGTTCAATCGATAGCAGACAGAGACCGAAGACATGAGCAAAGGCTTTCCCGGATTGGACAAGGCTGTCCGTCTCGCCGATCCCGCCGATGGGCATTTCGGGCGCATGCAAAATCCAGATAGGAACGGCATAGAAGGTGACGCGAAAGCGCTCGCCTTCTACTACTTTCATCTGGCGATGATCTACGAGGCTCGCGCCCGCAAGCTGCGAGGGTCGGCCCAGTGGCGGGCCAGGATCGCGCTGAGCCGTCTGGCCGGCGGCATGTTCCCGCGCTGGCTGCATCCGCTGTACAGCGCCGAGGAATACATCAAGACCGCCCGCCAGCGCGCCGGGAAGCTGGCGCGCAAGGACAGAAACGTCGAGATCGACGCGATCCCGGCTCCACCCGTCTTCGACGAGATCGAATATGCGCTGGTCAACGGCTCGGTGGCCGGCGGGGGCGATTCCACGATCTTCCGCGATCTGTGCGGGAAATCCATGTCCGACATATTCCGAACGGTCAAAAGCTACGTTACCCGCGACGACATCGTCTTTGTCACCCGCTTCCGGCGATGGTTGCGCGCCAATCCGGAAGCGGCTGGCGACAAGGTCGTTTCGGTGCTGGATCTGGCCGATATCATCGTCGACAACCGCAACGGCCTGTACTCCCTGCAGACGCGGAAATGCGCCGCCTTCCTCGAAAAATACGGGGCGCAGCCATTCGTCCTGGCCTCGATGTGGCAGGAATTCTTCGACATCTATGCCAATGCGTTAGCCCGTGTGGGAAAGGCGGGCGAGGCGATCGACGTCCTGAATCGCGGATCGAGCCGGCTGGGTGAGCCGCCCGCCCTGCTGCGCAAGAAGGCGTCGATCCATGCCTGGGCGGGCGATGCGAAATCGGCTCTCAAGGAGCTGGGCCGGCTGGAGGCGGACCTGCTGACCTTCTCGCCGCGCGATCAGATACTCAAGGCCTTCCTGCTCGAGACGCAGGGCGACCACGAGCTCGCCCGCTTCGAACTGGAGCGGGCGCTGCGGCGTCCCAACTGCCCGTCGGACGCGCATCTGATGATCTCCAACGTCGCGTTGAAGCAGGGCGATCTGGCGCTGAGCAAGATGTCGATCGACAAGTGTTTTGCCTCCTACGCGTTGCGCGGCATCGCTTTCGCAAATGCGGACAGGCCGCTCGCCCTTCCGAACATCGTCAACATCCGCCCACCCCGCAACAATTGGGGGCCGCTGGTCACGGTGATCATGACGGCGTACCAGGCGGAATCGACCATAGGCTTCGCCGTCGAGAGCGTTCTCGCGCAATCCCATTCCAACCTGCAGCTCGTCGTGGTCGAGGATAGCGGCGACGATTCCACCCTGAATATCCTGAAGAAGCTGGCCAAGGCGGACGACCGCATGACCGTGGTCGCCAACAAGGCGAATGTCGGCACCTATCGGTCGAAGAACAGCGTCCTGGCCAGCGCCAGGGGAAGCTATGTGACGTTCCATGATTCCGACGACTGGTGGCACCCGGATCATATCCAGGAACACCTGAAGTTCATGTCCTTGCGGACGGAGCTGGTCGCGTCGACGTCGCGATGGGCGCGGATCGACGAGGAGGGACGCTTTCTTCTCAGCCGCTCCGGACTCATCCTCCACCACAATCCGGCGTCGATGTTCGTGCAGAAGAGCGTCTTCGACGAAATCGGCGGCTTCGACGCCAACACCACCGGCGCCGACAGCGAGTTCCTTCAGCGGATGCGGACCGTCTTCGGGCCGAATGCGGTCGGCGTGCTTCACAAGCCGCTGGCCTTCGGCCTGCACCGTGCCGATTCCCTCACCCAGTCGGGCACCGCGGCCTATGACGAGAACCGCTATTCGCCGGTCCGGGAGGCATACAGGGCGCAATGGCTCGAATGGCAGCGTCAAAGCGCCGGCGGTCGCAAGAAACTCCATATCTCGTTCGAGGAGCATGTCTCCCGGTTTTCCGAAGCGGAGACGGCATGATCTCGGGCTGCGGGTTGCATCGCATCGGGCAATCCCGCCAAGATTCCGGCTCGCGGCAGCCGCGCCTTATCGGGCGGCCTGCGTTGACCGGCAGGGCGAACGGGCTCAGATCCGTCTCTGGCGTTGTTTGTGAGGCTTCATGGACGAGAAATACACGCTGACCATGCCCGAGGCGGAGGCCGACTGCGTGCGGGCGGCCTACGAAGCGGCACGGGTCATCCTTGAATACGGGTCGGGCGGCTCGACCGTCATGGCCTCCAAAAGGCCGGGCAAGCTCATCTTCAGCGTCGAAAGCGATCGCGACTGGGCGATGGGGCTCCAACTCCATATCGACGAGGCCGACCTCCCCTCGCCGGCCATGCTCTATCATGTGGACATCGGCCCGACAGGCACGTGGGGCCGCCCTCGGGACAGCCGCTCATGGCAGTTGTTCCATCGCTATCCGCTGGCGATATGGGACGAGCCGTTCTTCCGTCAGCCGGACGTCGTGTTGATCGACGGCCGTTTCCGTCCCGCCTGCCTGGCGGCCGTCTGCATGATGGTCGATCGTCCGGTCACTGTCCTGTTCGACGACTATGTCGACAGGGAAGCGTATCATCAGGTCGAGGAGTTCGTGAAGCCGACCAGGACCATCGGCCGCATGGCGGAGTTCCATGTCGAGCCAGGATTGGTGGAACGGAACAATGTTGCCCGGCTCATCGCCGCATATGCGGAGGTCACCTATGCAAAGGGAAAACGATACAAAGTATACAATGAGTAACATCTCTTTCCAGGCGTCAGATTTGTGCTGCCCTTTTCCTTACGAAGCGGGCGGTACGAATGGTTTCGCTCAAATTTATCTTCCTCGACAGCACAAAATTCGTGAATATAGAGAAGACCTGCAAAAGTTCTTGACTAATAGACAAACCAAGACCCTAATGCCTTCAGGGAGGGTCTTCCGTGGCATAACCACCAAAGGGGACCTGTTGTGAGAATCGCGGTAATCGGCGCCGGCTATGTCGGCCTTGTCTCTGGAGCCTGCTTCTCGGATTTCGGCTTTGAAGTCGTCATCGTAGACAAGGACAAGAGCCGCATCGCCCGGCTGGAAGCCGGGAAAATTCCGATCTATGAACCGGGCCTGGAAGATCTGGTCGCGCGCAATCGCGATGCGGGCCGTCTGTCGTTCACGGCGAGCCTACCCGCCGCCATGAAGCGTGCGGATGCCGTGTTCATCGCCGTCGGCACGCCGACCCGCCGCGGCGACGGCTTTGCCGACCTGACCTATGTCTATGCGGCCGCCGACGAGATCGCGCGCTGCCTCGCGGGCCCTTGCGTCGTCGTCTGCAAGTCGACCGTGCCGATCGGCACCAACCGCGAGGTGTTGCGCCGCATCAAGGCGATCCGCCCGGATGCCGCCGTGGACGTCGCCTCCAACCCGGAGTTCCTGCGCGAAGGCTCGGCGATCGAGGACTTCAAGCGCCCGGACCGCGTGGTGGTCGGGGCTGAGTCCGAGAAGGCCCGCGCCGTCATGCAGAGCCTCTACCGGCCGCTCTCTCTCAACGAGACGCCGATCCTGTTCACGGGCCTGGAAACGGCGGAGCTCATCAAATACGCGGCGAACGCCTTCCTGGCCACGAAGATCACCTTCATCAACGAGGTCGCCGACCTGTGCGAGCGCGTCGGCGCCAATGTGCAGGAGGTGGCGCGCGGCATCGGCCTCGACCGGCGCATCGGCCCGAAATTCCTGCATGCCGGTCCGGGCTATGGCGGATCGTGCTTTCCCAAGGACACGCTTGCCCTGGTCAGCACCGCCCGCTCCGCTGGCGCGCCGATCCGCATCGTCGAGGCCGTCGTGGACGTGAACGAGGCGCGCAAGCGGGCGATGGCCGAACGCGTGCTGGCCGCCCTGGACGGCGATCTCAGCGGCAAGACCGTCGCCGTGCTTGGCCTGACCTTCAAGCCGAACACCGACGACATGCGCGAGGCGCCGTCGCTGGTGATCGTGCCTGCCCTGCAGGCCGCCGGCGCGCGCATCCGCGCGCATGATCCCGAAGGCATGGCCGAGGCTGCCAAGCTGCTCGACGATGTCGAATGGTGCGACGGCCCCTACCATGCGGCGGAGGGCTCGGACGCCATCGTCGTCATAACCGAATGGGACGCCTATCGCGCGCTGGATGTGGTCCGGCTGAAGCGGCTGATGAAGGGCGACGCCTTCTTCGACCTGCGCAACATCTACAAGACGGCCGAGATGGCAGACCGGGGTTTTCGGCATTTCGGCATCGGCATCGGCCAGCCTGGCATCGCCGAAAAGGTTGCCGAACCGCTGAAGAGCGTCGCCGTCTGACCGTTGCCGGCCGGCGACGTGCCGCGCGGTCCTCGGCCTTGCCTCGATTGGCGCTTCGGCAACCGGCCAGCCCGGCGCTCGAACCGCTTTCCAAGACAGCAGCCCCGCAATCGTTGCAGTGCAGCAAAGTTGTTGCAACGCAACGAAAACGCCGTACTATCGGCTGACTGTCCGACGCAAGCGTGAAGGAAAAATAGCAGCTGCGGCTTCAAGCAAAGATGCGTGACGCGATCCAACGGGAAATCTATAGACCATATATCTACATCCGCTCTGCAATCGCGGATGGCATGTATGCTCAAAAAATAATCGGATTGTCCAAGAATCTTCCTGACAATGGGCGAAAAACCGCCATTCTTGTCGGGTTTTCGAAATGGAAGTCGTTCATGGTCGATTTTCTTCCCGACCATAACGTCATCTTCCTCGGTCACAGCCCCCGCGTCGGCCCGCGCACGCTGGAGACGATCCTGGCGATGCCGCGACCGGAGATCTTTGCCTGGAGCTACAAGTTTCCGAGCGGATTGCGCAGCCTGTGCGAGCGCGGGGGGATTCCGCTGGTCGTGGTCGAGGACGGCTTCCTTCGCTCCCTCGGGCTGGGTGTGAACAGGACAAAGCCGCTCAGCCTGGTGTTCGACCGCAAGGCCATGCATTTCGACTACAGGAATCCGTCGGAGCTCGAGACCATCCTCGCATCCCATGATTTCGCCGCCGATGCGCGGCTGATGCGCCGGGCCGACGCTCTCCTCGACACCCTGACCAATTCGGGTCTCACCAAATACAACTTCTGGAGCGATCACGGCCGGATCGGGGATCTCGGCCTGCGCCGGAACAGCCGGAAGATCCTCGTCATCGGACAGGTGGAGGCCGACCTGTCCATCCGCTACGGCGCGGCGAAGCCGATGACCAATGACGAGCTTCTGCAGAGCGCGCTCGACGAGAACCCCAACGACGAGATTCTCTTCCGACCCCATCCCGAGAGCGTGGCGATGCAGCGCCGCGGCGCCACGCCGGCGCTGGCCGGCAACGGCAGCAGGTATCACGTGCTCGGCCCCCACTATTCCCTCGCCGAATGCCTGGAGGCGGCGGACCGCGTCTATTGCATCACCTCGCTGGCCGGCTTCGAGGCTGCCTTGCGCGGCAAGAGCGTGACGCTTTTCGGCGCGCCCTTCTATTCCGGCTGGGGGTTCACCGACGACCGGCATCCGGTGGCGCGCCGCAAGCGCCGGCTATCGCCACGCGAGGTGCTGGCCGCGGCGTATTGTCTTTACCCGCGCTACTTCCATCCCCTGTCGAACGCGCCGATCTCCTGCGAGGACGCGGTCTCCTGGCTCAAATCCGAGCAGCGCGTGCGGCGGCAGGTCGCGCGCTACGCCTGACGATAACCGCCTGCGCGACCGCGCCGGCGTAGCAAGTCCCGCGCGGAGGGCGCCGACACCAACAATCGGGAAAAACCGCGTTGACACGCGCGCCGCGCCCGCTTAGATCAGCGGCGCTGCCCAGATGGCGGAATTGGTAGACGCGCACGGTTCAGGTCCGTGTTCCGCAAGGAGTGGAGGTTCGAGTCCTCTTCTGGGCACCATTCCATTGTTTTTGCTCATGTTTCTGGCTTTTCGACCCCGACTGGTACACAGGGCTGGGTCACATGGGCCTTGCGAACGCCATCGCCGACGAGGTGGGGCGGTACCGGTCAATTCTGGTTCCGGCGGCGCGTTCCTGCGGACATTCCGTTATCAGCGTGTGGATGTCGGCGGTTATCGGGCGTCCAGCAGTCTGCGCACGACAGAGATGCCGCCACCGTCAAAATGAACGGTGAGCTCAAATTCCCGCTGCGTACCCGCGATCCAGCCGTCGCGACCAATCTCGTGCCGACAAAAAATCAAATAGGTCCGCTTGGACGGCGCGTTCTCGGCATAGTTCCGGCGTCGCCGAACAGGCTTTGGAACAGTGGTTGATGCCAAAGCTTACCTGAAACCGGGTCTTATCCGCGGAAAACCGCAGTTCTTGTGATAAATTCGCCCGTTTGCGCTTGTGAACGGGCACCAGGCTACGCAAAAACCATCCGCTCCCGCTCGAACAGCAGCACCGTCTCCTCCCCGAGCCGCGCCTCCACCGGATCGCGGAACCCGCACTTCTGCGCGACCCGGAGCGAGGCATGGTTCTTCGGATCGATGATGCAGACCTGCCGCCGGCCGCGCAGCTCGCGGTCGCCCCAGGCCACCACCGCGCCGACGACTTCCGTCGCAACGCCGCGTCCATGCGCTTCCGGGACCAGCGACCATCCGGCCTCGGCAAACCCTTCGATCGAAGGCGTCAGGTCGCGCCTGAGTTCGTGAAAACCGGCTTCGCCGAGAAGGCGCCCGCTTTCCTTCTCCTCGATCGCCCAGAAGCCGAAGCCCGTCATCGCCCACATGCCGGCATGGCGCAGGAAGCGGATCCAGCTCTCCTCGCGGCTCCGTGCCCTCCCGCCGATGAAGCGCGTCACCGCCGGCTCGGTCCACATCCTTGCATAGGCGTCGAAATCGCCAGGCTGGTGTGCCCGCAGGACCGTCCGCGCGGTCTCGAGCGAGGGAATGCGGACGAGCGTGGCTTCCGGCATGGGTCGCGGTTCCTGCACAAGGTCCGGCACGATAGACGGAGCGGACGGGAGCCGATGGAGCCAACATTGCGGTGGCCGGCAGGCCAGCAGGAACCTGTCGATCCGCGAGTGGTTGGCGCAACGTCTTCGCCAAACGAAAACCCCCGGCGGTGCCGGGGGTTTGCAGGCAGGATTTCGATGTCGGGTGGTCAGGCGACGGCGCCGTTGATCCAGTGCGACAGCGCCGTCTTGGGCAGCGCCCCGACCTTCATGTCCGCCACTTCGCCATCCTTGAAGATCATCAGCGTCGGGATCGAGCGCACGCCGAACTGCGCGGCAAGCTCCGGGTTCTCATCGATGTTGAGCTTGGCGATCTTCACCTTGCCGGCAAGTTCGGTCGCGATCTCTTCGAGCGACGGGCCGATCATCTTGCAGGGACCGCACCACTCGGCCCAGAAATCGACGACGACCGGCGCCTCGGCGTCGAGGACGTCGGCCTTGAAATTGTTCTTGTCGACCTTGACGGTGGCCATGCGGGAAATCCTTTCCGGTTCGAATTCGTACAAGATGTAGTGGCGCGGGCAATCGCCTTCAAGCAGTTGTTGTTTCACGCCATGGTGAGTCGGACAAGGGCCTCGTCCATCGTCGCGGCCGGCAGCACGATCAGTCGCGGCGCCTCGGTGAACAGCAGCGCGGCCGAGACGGCGCGGCCGGGATAGATCGGCTGCAGCAGCGAGCGATAGAGCGCGAGCTGCGTCACGTAGGCCGGCGGCACCTGGTCGAGCCCGGACGGCGCCGGGCGGTTGGTCTTGTAGTCGACGATCTGCACCTCGCGCGCCGTCACCGCCAGCCGGTCGATCTTGCCGGAGATGGCGCGCTCCTCGCCACGCACGGCGACGCGACCCATCACCGCCACCTCGGCGCGCGAGCCATGGGCAAACAGCGGCCGGAAGTCTTCCGCCCGCAGGATGCCGAAGACGGAGGCCAGCGCCCGCTCGCGCTCGTGCTCCGGCCAGTGCGCGGCGGCGCGGCCGAGATAGCGGCGGGCCGCCGGCTCGCGGTCCTCCTCCGCCAGATCGGGCAGTACCTGCAGCAGCTTGTGCAGCACGGTACCGCGCTCGATGGCGAAGGCCGGCTCGGCCTCCGGGTCGAGCACCGGCGAGCGGCCGGACACCACCGCCTCGCCCGGCTCGACCACCAGGGACGCCGCGCCGGAGGGTGCGAGCGGCCGCGGCAGCGCGCGCGACGGCGGCAGGGGCCGCAGCAGGCTTTCCGGCAGGGATTGCGCTGCTGCCGGCGCCTCATCGGATTCGGCAACCGCCGCCGCTGGGCTGACCGCACCGTTGACGCGAAAGCGATGGACGGCTCCCGCCACGGGGTGATCGATCTCGACGCAGCGCGGATCGCCGGTCAGGGCCGCCCGGACCAGCGAATGCCACGTGGTGGCGGCCGGCGGCCGGCGGCCGTGGAAGCCGCAGACGATCAGCCGGTCCTCGGCGCGCGTCATGCCGACATAGAGCAGGCGGCGGTATTCGTCGTCGGCGCGCTGGCCGATCTCGGCCTCGAGCTGCCGCATGAAACCGTTGGACGTCTCGCCAGGCGCGCGCCACAGATAGCCCTTCGCTCCCGCCAGCTCGCCCTTCGGCGCGAACGGCACCAGCCGCGGCAGGTGCTGCGCGCTGAACGGCTGCGAGCCGCCGTCGGCCAGGAACACCACCGGCGCCTCCAGGCCCTTGGCGGCATGCGCCGTCATGATGCGGACCTCGTTGCGTGTCTGGTCCATCTCGCGCTTGATCTCGGGCGCGGCCTGCTCCAGCGTCGCCAAAAAGGTTTCCAGGCCGGGCTGCCCGGCGCGCTCCTGCGCCAGCGCGAAATTCAGGAATTCATCGAGAATGTCGCCCGCCTCCTGGCCGAGCCGCGCGATCATCCTGGCGCGCACGCAGTCCCGACCCAGCACGCCGGCATAGAACTCGAAAGGCCGCCGGAACGCCGCCTCGTTGGCCCAGCGCTCCAGCCGCCCGGCCGCCTCGGCGCAGTCCGGATCGGATGCGGCGCGAGCCCGGAGCGCCTCGCCGAGCGAGCCCGGCCGGCTTGCCGCCAGCCTGAACAGCGCCTCCTCGTCGAAGCCGAAGACGGGGCTCTTCAGCAACGCCGCCAGTGACAGATCGTCCTCCGGCTGCAGCAGATAGCGGCCGAGCGCGATCATGTCCTTGACGGCGATGTGGGCGGGCAGGCTCAGCCGGTCGGCGCCGGCGACCGGGATGTGCCTGTCCTTCAGCGCCTTGGCGAGCGCATTGACGAAGCTGCCGCGCTTGCGTACCAACACCAGCACGTCGCCGGGCGTCAGCCGCTTGCCCGTGCCCTCGATCACCTCGCCGGATTTCAGCCAGTGCGCGACGGTGCGGGCGATGGTCTCGGCCAGCCGCACCGCCGGTGCGGTCGCATGGTCGATGGCGATCGTCCAGTCGTCCGGCTCCTCGACCGTATCGGCCCCGACCGACGGCCACACCTCGACATAGCCCGGCGCGCCGGCACGGATGGCGTTGTGCTCGACCGGATCGCCGGCGAAGGTGAGGCCGCGGCGAGCCTGCTCGGCCGAAAACACGCGGTCGACGGCACCGAGCACGTCGTCGGTAGAGCGGAAGGAGAGCGTCAGCCTCACATTCTCGAAGTTGCCTGAGGCGCCGCGCACCTTCTGTGAAAAAGCATGGCCGCTGGCGGCGAAGGCTTCGGGCGCCGCGCCCTGGAAGGAATAGATCGACTGCTTCTCGTCGCCCACGGCGAACACGGTGCGCTGCACATTGTCGCGTGCGCCCTTGCCGGCGAAGAATTCCTCGGCGATGCGACCGACCACGCTCCACTGGTCCGGGCTGGTGTCCTGCGCCTCGTCGATCAGGATGTGGTCGATGCCCTTGTCGAGCTTGTAGAGCACCCACGGGCCGGCGTCCTGGCGCGAGAGCAGCCGGACGGTGCGGGTTATCAGGTCGTTGAAGTCGAGGAAGCCGCGGCCGGTCTTCAGCCGCTCGTAGCGGCCGATCAGCCAGTCGGCGATAGTCAGCGCGGCGCGGGTGTTCTCCAGCATGGCAAGCAGCGCCAGCCGGTCGCCGGTGCGGATGATGGCCTGACAGGCCGCCTCGTACCGCTCCGGCAGGTCTGGCAGGCGCCCCAGCAACGCCTTGCTGAACAGCCAGGTGGGTTTGTACGGCTCGCCCTTGGCGCTGAGAAATGCCTCGGCGAGCAGCGGCAGCCGCCTTTCCGGATCGGACTCGGCAAGCGCGCGCGCGGCTGCCGGCAGGACGATGTCGAGCACGCGGCCGGCGCCGGCCTGCTGCGCCGCCGCGGCGAAGGCGTTGAAGAAGGCGGGCGGGAAGCCGGGTAGCGGCCAGGCCGCGGCTGCGACCTGCGCCCGGGTCACGTCCGACGCGAAGCCGAACTCCTCGAGCAGGGCGGCATAAGGTGGATCGTCGCCGGCGACCGTGTCGATGAAGGCGCGCAGGCCGTCGCGGTTCCTCAGGATTTCGGCGAGCAGCGCGTCGAGCCCGGCCTCGCCGCCGCGCTCCAGCACCGCGGCGAAGGCGGCGGCAAGATCCGGCGCGTCGGCGCCCACCGCGCCGGTCAGCAGCTCGCGACGTGCCTCGGCATAGAGTGCCTCCTCCATCAGCGGGTCGAGCATCTCGAAATGCGCGGCGATGTTGGCCTCCAGCGGGAATTGGTGCAGCACCGCTTCGCAGAAGGCGTGGATGGTCTGGATCTTCAATCCGCCCGGCGTCTCCAGCGCGCGGGCGAAGAGCTGGCGGGCGCGCTTCAGCTTGGTGCGGCCCGGCCTCCTGCCCTCCATCGCCTCGATGCGCTCGGCCAGCGCCTCGTCGGAAAGCATCGTCCACTCCGACAAGGTGGTGAAGACGCGGTTCGACATGTTGGCGGCCGCCGCCCGCGTATAGGTCAGGCAGAGGATGCGCGCCGGGTCGGTGTCCTCCAGCAGCAGGCGGATGACGCGCTGCGACAGGACATGCGTCTTGCCGGATCCGGCATTGGCCGACACCCAGGCGGAATTGGCCGGGTCCGACGCCCTGGCCTGGGCGTCGCGGGTGGCTTCGGGGACTGGGTAGGTGCGCTTCATGACGGCACGACCCCGGAGGTCCCGCCTTCGCGCGTCATCGTACCCCCACCCCTAACCCCTCCCCTCAAGGGGGAGGGGGACTTTGCGGCCGCTATGCCATGCGAAATCGTTGACAATTGGCGCCTGGCGGAGACGCAAGCCAGTTCCCCTCCCCCTTGAGGGGAGGGGTTAGGGGTGGGGGTAAGGCCGCATGCGACATCTCCTGCCTTGTGGGGGAGATGTCCGGCCCATCCGACAGGCTCAGGACGGAAGGGGCGGGCGTCGGGCGTCAGGATGTCAGACATCGCCGCCCTCCGTCTCGTCCCCGCCGGCCGACCATTCCAGCACGCGGGCGAGGTGGTCGTAGTCGCCGTCGACGTCGCCCTCGCGGAAGGGCAGCGCCCGCGACAGGTAGCCGGTCGAGGGCAGCGCATAGTGGTCGAGCAGCTTTTCCAGCCGCGCCCAGGCCTCCTCGCCGAGATCGCCGGCGGTGCGGATGCTGCCTTTGATCTCCAGAATGGATTCCGGCACCACCTCGCCATTGGCCTTCAGCCGGACGTGGGCGAGGTCGGCGGGCTCGCAGTGGCCGATGTCGGCAAAGGCGCCGCGCCTCAGGAGCGCGGCCTCCAGCGCCAGTTGCGGCGCGATCAGCCGGTGCGCCTGCACCTTGGACGGCGACGAGCCGGTCTTGTAGTCGAGGATGTCGGCCATCTCCGCCGGCAGCAGATCAATCCGGTCGGCGCGGCCGGAGAGCGTCACGCCGCTGCGGCCGACCGGCATCTTCGCGGCACTCGCCTCCGGCACGCGTGCCCGCACGACGCGACCCGCTTCCCAGGCGATGACGTTCGCCGCCAGCTTGGCGAAGCGCGGCCACCAGACCGCATGGACGTCCGCCGGCAGGGCGAAGGCGGCAAAGCACGCGCGGCCGGCCTCGAGCAGCACCTCGAGCGCCTGCGGCGCGGCGGGGTCGACGCCGGATGCGGAGAAATCGTGCAGAATCTCGTGGAACAGCGTGCCGCGCTCGGCAGCACCCGGATCGCGCACCAGCGCTTCGAGCGGCATGAGCTCCAGGATGCGCCGGGCGTAGATCGCATAGGGGTCGCGGCGCAGCGTCTCGATCTCGGTGACGGAGAAATGCCGCGGCCGCATCTCCAGCGGCGGCTTGGGATTGGGTCGCGGAGCCAGCATCTCCTCGCCGCGCACATCCAGCGCCCGCGCCCAGGCGAGGTAGTCGGCGCCGCGCCGGCGCATCCGCCCGGCCTCTTCCGGTCCGACGAAGGTGAGGATGCGCTGCAGCCAACGCGAGGCGACGGCGGGGGATTCGCCCGATCGCGCGGCACGCGTCAGCACGAGCTGCTCGACCCCCATCGCCATCTCGAAATCATGGGCGGACTGGCCGATGCGGCGCTCCGGCGGCTCCAGGTCGATGCCGATCTTCATCACCCGCGACAGGAACCGGTCCGACACTGCCTTGCGCGGCCACACGCCTTCGTTCAGGCCTCCGACGATCAGCGTATGCGGCGACAGCAGCCGCGCCTCCAGCGCGCCCCAGATGGCGACGCGGCTGTCGGAACCCTGTGCCGGCTTCACCACCTCCGGAGCTATCAGCGCGTCGAACACGTCCGGCCATTCGCGCGGCGCGAAGTCGTACGCGGCTTCCGCAGCCACCAGCCCGCGCAGGAAGGAGGCGAGCTTGTCGCCGGCGTCGCCGGCATAGAGTGCGTCGAGCCCGCCATCCTCGCCGCGCCCGAGCGCCTCCAGCGTCACGACCGAGGCGCGGGCAATCTCGGCAAGCTGCACCTCGCCGGCCGTTGCGATGGCGGTAAGCGGCGCCAGCGCTTCGTCGAGCGCCGCGAGCACGGTTCGCGCCTCGCGGAGATCGTCCATGGACAGACGGGTCAGCCAGAACGGCCTGCGAGGCGCGCCGGCGAGCGCCTCCAGGCGCTGCTCGAACAGCTTTGCCAGCGCCGAAACGTCGGGCCTGCCATAGCCGCCGCGCAGCGCGACGAGCTCGATCGCCTCCACGGCGCGGCGCACGGTGGTGCGTCCGAGGCCGAGCGACAGCAGTGGATGCTTCAGCAGCGCCAGCACCGGAACCGGATCGCCGGGCTGGAAGACGGCGCGCAGCATCAGCGTGAGCAGTGCCGCCGGCGGCGTGCCGGAAAGCGGCGTGCCGCCCGAATCGTCGGCGCGGATGCCGAAGCGCAGCAGCTCGGCCGAAACGCGGCGGGCGAGGCCGCGGTCGCCGGTAACCAGTGCCGCGGTGCGGCCTGGCGTCTCCACGGCGCGCCTGAGCGCAATGGCGATCGCCGCCGCCTCGTCGCGCTCGTTGGCTGCATCCACCAGCGCCACGCCGGAGAAGGCGGCGGCCACGTCTTCCGCGCTGAAGTCGGCGCGACGTGCGACCCAGGTGTCGGTGGTGCCCGCCGGACGAAACGCCTCGCCCACCAGCCGGCCCCGCCTCGCCAGCGCGGGCGCAGGCGACGCGATCTCGTCCACCTCCTCTCGCGGCACGCCGATGCGCCGCAGCAGCTTCGCCAGGCCGAACTGCGGATGGCCGAGGATGGCCGGCTCCGGCTCGAGGTCGTTCAATGCTGCCCAAGATATTTCGTCCATACCGGCGTCGAGGCCGGGCAGCACCAGCGCGCCGCGTGGCAACCGGGCGATGACGCCGAGCAACTCCGCGGTGGCGGGAATGGAGCCGGTCGAGCCGGCGGCGATCACCGGGCCGGCCGGCGGGCGAGCCTTCAGCCGTGCGGCTTCCGCCAGGATCAGCGCGTTGCGGTGCGCGGCCGGATTGGAGCGCCGGCGGGCCGCCAGGAGCTCTGGCCAGTGTTTTGTGACGATGGCGAGGAAATCGAGCGTCACCTGCCACCAGCCGGCGAGGTCGCCGGCCACCAGCTCGCCGAGCTTCGTCCAGCCGGTGCCTTCCGTCTCGACCTCGTCGATCAGCGCGGCCAGATCGCGGGCGAGCCAGACGGCGTCGGCGGCGGAGGCCGGAACAACCACCTCCTCGGCGAATTTTGCCGCCACATGGGCGGGCAGCCGCTGCTTCCACAACCGCACCATCGGTGCAAGCAGCAGCAGCCGGTCGATCGCGGCGAGCGGCGGATCCAGTTCCAGCGCAGCCTCGCTCCCGGCCTCAAAGGCAGCTCCGTCCTCGTCGAACTCGCCCAGCGGGCGGATCGTCGGCAGGATCACCGGCCGGCCGGCCGCGCGCTCGACGAATTCGCTGCGCAGCTCGCGCGCGGCGCGGCGCGTCGGCACGTAGACGGTGACCTCGGCCAGCGCCAGCGGATCGCCGTCCGCCCGGAAGTCCGGCACCAGCCGGCCGTCGGCAAGCGCCTGCGCCAGCGTCGGCAGGAAGGGCAGGCCGGACGGGATGGTCAGCACGCGCGGCTGCGGCCGGGTCGTCATGTGGATGATTTCGAACCTCGCTCGCGGAAACCTGCCCTATCTGCACGCAGACGGCAGATTCGGACAAGGGCCGCGTCACGCGAACGCGGACGCACGGTTTCGCGAAAAGTAACTTGGAGTCTCGACGGTCGGGCCTGTGCTCAGGCCTCGGTGCGCCGTGTGAACTGTCCGGCCGGGCGGTAGCGCCAGAGATAGGAGGGCAGGATCGTGGCGATGGTCTGCGGCTGCAGGCCGATGGTCGCGAAGGTGCGGCCTTCCCGCTCCGCCGCCTCCGACACCACGTTGTGCGTCCTGAGCAGCGTCACCTGGTCCGACGTCAGCAGCGGCTTGGGCAGCATCCCGAGGATCGCGCCCTGCAGCGAGGCGATCGACCACGGCACCGGCACCAGCAGCCGCTTGCGGTCGATGATCTCCAGCATCTCCTCCATGCACTGCCGGAAGGTGAGAACCTGCGGGCCGCCGAGTTCGTAGATTTTCCCGCCCTCGACCTTGCCGTCGACCGAGCGGGCGATGGCTTCGGCGACGTCGCCGACGAAGACCGGCTGGAATTTCGTGGTACCGCCGCCGATCAGCGGCAGCACCGGCGAGAAGCGGGCCATGTTGGCGAAACGGTTGAAGAACTGGTCCTCGGGCCCGAACACGATCGACGGACGGTAGACGACCGCGCCGGGAATGGTCTCGAGGACGGCCTCTTCGCCCTTTGCCTTGGTGCGGGCATAGACCGACTGCGAGCGGGCGTCGGCGCCGAGCGCCGAGCCATGGGTGAGGCCGGCGCCGACCGCACGCGCGGCTTCCGCCACCGCGCGGGCGCCGACTTCCTGCACGGCGGCGAAGCGCTGCTTGCCGCTTTCGTAGAGGATGCCGACGAGGTTGATGACGTGGTCGGCGTCCTGCACGGCGCGGTCGACCGACCAGTGCACGCGCAGATTGGCCTGCACCGCCTGGATCTGGCCGACATTGCCGAGCGGCTGCAAATGGCCGGCGAGGTCGGGCCGGCGGGTGGCGACGCGCACCTGGTAGCCGCGCTTGGCCAGCGCCCGCACGACATGCCGGCCGACGAAGCCGGACCCGCCAAAGACCGTCACGAGTTTCGGGGTCTGGAGGATCTCGGTCATCTGTTGGCTCCGGGCAGGCCTTTGGCTGTCGACCGTCTCATAATCGGTTTCGCCGAAAAGGCAAAGCGCCCGCGGATGCGGCGGAAATCACGTAAAGCGCCGGCGGCGGACGCGCGCGTTCCCTGAAAAGAACGCGCTCCGCCTTGCGCATCCGCGCCTTGGCCCCAGCCGGCCACCGTTCAGGGCCTTGCGCGAATCCGGTTGGGAAGACTAATCCAGTTGGGTCAGGAGGAATGCGAATGGACAAGGGCAAGGTTCTGCTGTCGGTCAGCGGGTTCAACCCGCAGCGTTGGCACGAGCTTCTGGCTGCCGGCCGCGAGGTGGTGACGAAGCCGGACGGGCCGGGCGACCCGTCGATCGCTTATGCGGTGGTGTGGAAGCAGCCGCCCAGCATCCTCGCCGGGCTGCCCAATCTCAAGGCGATCTTCTCGATCGGCGCCGGCGTCGATCATATCCTGGCCGACCCGACGGTGCCCGACGTGCCGATCGTGCGCGTGGTGGCCGACAACCTCGCCCGGCACATGACCGAATATGTGGTGTGGCGTGTGCTCGACCATCACCGCTTCGGCCCGTCCTACCAGGCGCAGCAGAAGCGCAAGATCTGGCGCGAGCTGCCGCAGCGCACGGCGAGCGACGTCTCCGTCGGCGTCATGGGGCTGGGCAGCCTCGGCCGCGACGCCGCCCGCGCCCTGCTGTCGCTCGGCTTCCGCGTCAATGGCTGGAGCCGCTCCGAGCGCAGGGTCGAGGGCGTGACCGCCTTCGCCGGCGACGCCGGCCTGCGGCCCTTCCTCAACGCCACCGACATCCTGGTCGTGCTGCTGCCGCTGACGGCGGCGACGCGCGGCATCGTCGACTACGGCCTGCTCAAGGAACTCCGGAAGCGCAACGGCCTCGGCGGCGCGGTGCTGATCAATGCAGGCCGCGGCCGGCTGCAGAAGGACGACGACATTTTGCGGGCGCTGGACGACGGCACGCTGAAGGAGGCGAGCCTCGACGTGTTCGAGGTCGAGCCGCTGCCGAAGACCAGCCCGCTATGGACCCATCCGCGCGTCTTCGTCACCCCGCACGCCGCCGCCACCTCCGATCCCGACCACCTGGTCGGGCCGATGCTGGCGCAGATGGACGCCCACGACCGCGGCGAGCCGCTGCGCGACCTCGTCGACCGGCAGGCGGGATATTGAGTGGGACGCCGTACGATCATTTGTCCTAGAGAAGGAAGGCGCCGCGATGATCACCGGATCGATGTGCAGGGCCGCCCGGGCGCTGGTGGAGATCACACGAGCAAAGCTGGCATCGATTGCGCATGTCGACGAGGCAGTCATCGAAGCCTTCGAGCGCAAGGTCGCCGAGCCCGATGACGACGTCATCCGCGCGCTGCAGGCGGCGCTGGAGAGTCTTGGCGCCGGCGTCCGCCTCAAATTCAGCCGCTCGGTGACGCGGCGGCTGTCAACGCTGGAAGGGGAAGGCGGTCCGGCCGCCAACGACGACGTCCCCTGAGCCGCCCGCGCCTAGGCCGAAGCGCCCTCCCGGTCGCCGGCGCGCCGGTGGAACCGGGCAGCGGCCGCAGGTTCGTCAGCAGCACCAGGAGCTGGCCCTGCCGACTGGTATCACTCCTGCCAGAGTGCCCGCCGCTGCACCTGCTCCAGACCCGCAACCTCGGCGCGCGCCACCGCGGTGCCCGTCGGGACGGACAGGATCGTTCGGAAGATGGGATCGCGCACATGCGCGGCGATCGACTCGGGCAAGTTGAATTCGTCGTCATCGGTGCCTGCGGCGGTGTCGTGGCAAGGACCGTCGAAACGGACGAAGCAGGCGCGTGAGCCGTTAAACAGGTGCCGGATCGCCACTACCGCCTCGCGCCACCACGCGGAGTCTTAGGCGGCCTCGTAGACCATGCCGAGGGTGCGCAGAAGGGAATCGTCCGTCGGTTCGCTCATCGGCAGGATCCGTGGCGGGACACGAAGTCGCCGATCCCTCTCTCGGCAACCCTTGGTTAATTCAAGGATTTCATCGAAGCGCAAGCTTGATCTTTTCAAATAGACGAAGAATTTCTTCGGATTTTATGCAGGAATGGCTCTTCTCTCCGGAAATCACCACGCAGTATCTGCCGATCCAATTGGATATCTTGGAGTGGTTATCCCTTTCGGCCTACTCCGTCCGCTATGATAACAAGGCGATTGATTGGCAGTTCTGCAACTCAGCCCGGCAATCGCCTTCACGGACCAGGATCGGCTTCCTACCTCAATCTTCACTGGTTGGAGGTATGCACTTTGCATCCATCGAACCCGCTTTGTTTCAGACAGGGACTTGCCCGACATAAAGCGGTGGCAAAGCTTCAACATCATGCGGTTGCAAGGAAGGCTGCGGTCCGGTCGATGCGCCGCATTCCCTAATGGACAACGCGTGGGAGGACACGATGGCATGGCAAGTTCCTATCTCCACCAGTAAGGACACAGCGGTAGCGTTCCTCAACGAAACCGATAGTGTGCTTGTTCTGGAGAACGTCGCGATCGTCTCTACAAGTTCACCAACGATCGAAGGTCGCGGCAGCAATCATCAGGTGCAGGTCTACGGCGACGTCGCCGCGACAGGTCACAACGCCATCGATCTCGGAGGTGAGTACAGAATCGACAACAAAAACAGCGTCCACATCTATGAAGAAGGAAGCGTTTTCGTTCGCACTGTCGGCATTGCGACAGCCGCCGTCGACTTGCGTTGCTTCAATTCCTCGGTGATCAACGAGGGTTTCATTTCGGCCAGCTATCTGGGGATAAGCCTCGTAGGCGTAAGCAGCGACACTGTCTCGACAGTCATCAATTCAGGGGTGATCCAGGCGGATGAGTCCGCCATTTCATCAGGAGGTACGGAATCGGTCACCATCAGGAACAACGGCACGATAGAAGGCGGCCAATTCTCATATGAAGGGGGAGTAGCAAAATCCAGCATCACCAACACCGGCACAATGATCGGCGAGGTGCAATTGAGCAGTCTCGACGATCTTTATGATGGGCGGCTGGGGACGGTCGACGGTGACGTGAAAGGCTGGGGAGGCAATGATCGGCTCTACGCCGGCATTGGCAACGACAGGCTATTCGGTGGTAATGACAACGACACGCTGATGGGCGGTGCCGGCGCCGATTATCTGAGCGGCGGAACGGGCATCGACCGCGCCGCATACACCACGGCGAAGGCCGGCGTCACCGTCAGCCTCGCCAATCCGACGTTGAATACCGGTGACGCCAAGGGTGATACGTTCAACTCGATCGAGAACCTGACCGGCTCGGACTTTTCCGACAATCTGTTCGGCACCAATGCCCGCAACGTGATTTCCGGGGGCGCCGGCAACGACGTCATCAAGGGCTACAACGGCAACGACACGCTGGCAGGCGGGAGCGGCAAGGATGTCTTCGTCTTCAACTCGGCGCTGAATGCCACCGGCAACGTCGATGTCATCACCGACTTCCTCGCTGTGAACGACACAATCCAGCTCGACAATGCCGTCTTCGCCGCGCTGACGACACTCGGCACGCTGGCGGCCGCCGCTTTCCGCGCCAACACCACCGGCCTCGCGCAGGACGCCTCCGACCGCGTCATCTACGAGAACGATACGGGCGAACTCTACTACGACTTCAACGGCAGCGCGGCCGGCGGCGGCATGCTGTTTGCCAAGCTCGATCCGGGACTATCGCTCGCCAGTGCGGATTTCGTGGTGATCTGAGCTGCACCGTCATCCGGCGGGAGGCCGCCAGTTCGGGATTGGCCTCACGCCTCCCCGTTCCGAAATGAAGCACGGACGGTCGGGATCGCTACGACGACGGCCGCACCCCAGAAGTTTACGCCCCCTTAAATCGCCGCATTTAGTCTCCAACCGGTTGCCGCTCGGCAAAAACGGGGACAGCGACGCAGGCAATGGCAAGACGCAACGGCACGCGCATCGAGCCGACATTCGACGGGCCGTCCCGGCGTCCGGCGTCCGGCGACTTCTCGCTCGACGAGGACGACCGCGTGCTGCCGTCGCAGCGCAAGCGCGCGCCAGCCGCACGCGAGGCCGGCAAGGCGCGGCGGGAGCAGCGTAGCGCCGCGCCGCGCCGCAGCCGCCGCCTCGGCCTGGGGCGGCTGTTCTACTGGTGCTGCGTGCTCATGCTGTGGGCCGGCATCGGGCTTGCCGGCCTCGTCGCCTGGTACGGCGCGCAACTGCCCAGCGTCGCCAACTGGTCGATCCCAGACCGGCCGCCCAACGTCAAGATCGTCGCCGTCGACGGCGCGCAGATCGCCAATCGCGGCATGACCGGCGGCGAGGCGATCGGCCTGCACGAGATGTCGCCCTACATCCCCCAGGCGGTGATGGCGATCGAGGACCGCCGCTTCTATTCGCATTTCGGCGTCGACCCGATCGGCCTCGCCCGCGCCATGCTGCATAACGTCCTCGACGGCAGCTTCAGCCAGGGCGGCTCGACGCTCACCCAGCAGCTCGCCAAGAACCTGTTCCTGCAGCCGGACCGCACCATCGAGCGCAAGGTGCAGGAGGTGCTGCTGGCGCTGTGGCTGGAGCACGAGCACAGCAAGGACCAGATACTGGAAATGTACCTGAACCGGGTCTATTTCGGCTCGGGCGCCTACGGCGTGGAGGCGGCGTCGCGCCGCTATTTCGGCAAGTCCGCGCGCGATGTGACGCTCTCCGAGGCTGCGCTGCTCGCCGGCCTGCTCAAGGCGCCGTCGCGGCTGTCGCCGGCGCGCGACCCGCAGGCGGCGGAGCGGCGGGCGCAGCTCGTGCTCGCCGCCATGCGCGACGAGGGCCTGATCGGCGAGAACGAGCTGACGACGGCGATGAGCGCGCCCGCCACCCGCGCCGCCGCCTTCTGGACCGGCTCCGAGAACTATGTCGCCGACCGGGTCATGGGCGAGCTGCCGGCGCTCATCGGCGACGTGCGCGCCGACATCGTCGTCGACACCACCATCGACCTCGACCTGCAGCAATTCGCCGAAAAATCGATCCGCCGGCTGATCGACGAGAACCGCGACAAGCTCGACGTCAGCCAGGGCGCGCTGGTGTCGATCGACAATTCCGGCGCGGTGCGCGCCATGGTCGGCGGCTACGACTACGCCAACAGCCAGTTCGACCGCGCCTCCGAGGCGCGCCGGCAGCCAGGCTCGGCGTTCAAGCCCTTCGTCTTCCTGGCCGCAATGGAGCAGGGCGTGCGGCCGGACAGCGTGCGCAACGACGCGCCGATCCGCATCGGCAAATGGTCGCCGCAGAACTACAACGGCAAATATTACGGCCAGGTCACGCTGGCCACCGCGCTCGCCAAATCGCTGAACTCGGTGGCGGCGCAACTGGTGATGGAGGTCGGCGCCGGCTCGGTGGTGGAGGCCGCCCAGCGCATGGGCATCCAGTCCGAGCTGCAGGCCAACAACGCGATCGCGCTCGGCACGTCCGAGGTGACGCCGCTGGAGCTCACCGCCGCCTACGTGCCCTTCGCCAATGGCGGCTATCGGCCCGACCTGCATTTCGTGCGCCGCGTCACCACCGCCGAAGGCAAGGTGCTCTACGAGCATCCGTCCGGCGCGTCGCCGCGCGTCATCAGCCCCGAGATCGTCGGCATGATGAACGCCATGATGAAAGAGACGCTGTCGGACGGCACTGCGCGCAAGGCCCGCTTCGGCTGGCCGGCGGCCGGCAAGACCGGCACCAGCCAGAAGTCGCGAGACGCCTGGTTCGTCGGCTACACCGCCAATCTCACCACCGGCGTGTGGTTCGGCAACGACGACGGCCGGCCGATGAAGAAGGTGACCGGCGGCGCGCTGCCGACGCTCGCCTGGCACGAGTTCATGGCGGCCGCGCACCAGGGCGTGCCGGTGGCCGAGCTGCCCGGCCGCTGGGAGCCGGTGCCCCACCTGATCGACGAGAGCGTGCCGGATGCGGCGGTGGCGGGCGATGTCGGCGGCCAGACGGCCGAACCGGTCGCCGGACTGCCGCAAGACCCGGCCTTGGATCCCGTAGCCTACCCGACGGCCGACGACCCCACCGCCTCGATCCGTCACCCGGTGCCCAGCGCCGACGTCGGGGGCCCGGCGGTGCGGCGGCAGAACTCCATCCTCGACATTATTCTTGGCAACGGCGGGTGATGTGGATTGTCTCAGGACCGCGCTGCAGGCGGCCCTCTCCCCGTTCTTCACGGCTGTCGGATTCTCACATCTTCCATCGTTGGCGCATCATGTTGATATGCGCTGCTTTATGAGTGCTTCATTCTGCTCTGTCGGGCGTGTCGCTGCCGCCACGGCATGGATCCTATGGTCTCCGCGACGGCCTTCGGCCTGCTCCGCCATAGGATGACGAAAGGTGGAATGGTTCGGCTACTCGCCAGCGGCCCGTGAGCCTTTAACGGTTGCGATTAGCCTGTAACATCAACGCCTTCGTCATCCTAGGGCGGAGCCGGAGCGCAGCGGAGGCGAAGACCCTAGGATCCATGCCGTACCGGTTGTGAAGTGCTCCGGCGCCGACGGCATCCTATCAGATGTGTGAACGCGGTAGCCGTTCTTCACGGGGAGAGGATGCCGGCAGGTGAGGGGCTGCACCGACCGGTCAAACAAACAACCGCTGATATTATCCGACGAAGGCCCGCTCGACGACGAAGTCGCCGGGATGGCTGACGGAGCCTTCCTTGAAGCCGAGGCTCTCGGCAAGCTCCTTGACGTCCTTCAGCATGTGCATGGAGCCGCAGATCATGATGCGGTCGGCCGCCGGATCGAGTTTTTCGATGCCGACATCGCTGTAGAACTTGCCGGATTCGATCAGTGCGGTGATGCGGCCCATGAAGGGCGACTCCTCGCGCGTCGTCGTCGAATAGAGCGTGACGCGGCCGTTGGTGAACTCGCCGATCAGCGGATCGTCGGCGAGGCCGGCGACCAGCTCCTGGCCGTAGACCAGCTCGGCCCTGTCGCGGCAGGTGTGGGTAACGATCACCTGCTCGAACTTCTCATAAGTGTCGGGGTCGCGCAGCAGGCTGGCGAAGGGGGCAATGCCCGTGCCGGTCGAGACCATCAGCAGGCGTCTGGCCGGCGTCAGCGCGTCGACCACCAGCGTGCCGGTCGCCTTGTGGCGCATCAGGATCGGATCGCCCGGCTGGATCTTCTGCAGCTCCGAGGTGAGTGGCCCGTCCGGCACCTTGATGGAGAAGAATTCGAGCTCCTCGTCCCAGGCCGGGCTCGCCACCGAATAGGCGCGGAACACCGGCTTCTCCGCGTTGGGCAGGCCGATCATGACGAACTCGCCAGAACGGAAGCGCAGCGACTGCGGCCGGGTGACGCGGAAGGCGAACAGCCGGTCGGTGTAGTGCTTGACCGACACCACCGTCTCGACATGCACGTTGGCCGGAATGGGGAACGGCAGCGGGCGCGCATCCCGCGTCTCAAGCAGCAAGGGAGAATTCATCGGCGCCGCGCCTTTTCGTCTTTTTTTCGCGCACAGACGCCCTTAGCGCGGCGGGCGCTTCGGCCCGCCGTCGAGTGACGCATGCCCGGAAGCTAAGCTCTTGTGTCGTGAGTTTATTAGTATACAAACAAGTTTTAGGTCAAGCTGCGGGCGGAAAACAGCTTTCCAAACTGTCTGCGCCCGGTAGTCCGGGCGTTTCGGATAGGTCGAATGCGAGAGAATATTTCCGCGAAGGCCGGAAGCGTCGTCGCCGGCATAGACGTCGGCGGAACCTTCACCGATCTCATCCTGATCGACGGCCGCGGCGGTCAGGTGCGCATCGCCAAGACGCCGACCACGGTGCGGAACCAGGCCTTCGGCGTCGTCTCGGCACTGTCCGAGGCGGATTTCCCGGTCAGCGGCATCGACCTCATCGTCCACGGCACGACCACAACGACCAACGCCGTGCTGGAACGCCGGCTCGCCCGCACCGGGATGATCACGACGCGCGGTTTCCGCGACGTGATCGAGCTCGGCCGGCGCACGCGGCCACAGCCCTATGGCATGACCGGCAGCTTCGTGCCCGTCATCCCCCGCGATCTCCGGCTGGAGGTGTCCGAGCGGGTAGAGGCCTCGGGCGCGGTGCGCGTGCCGCTCGATGAGCAGGAGGTGCGCGAGGCGGTCCGAGATCTGCTCGCCGCGGGCTGCGAGTCGCTCGTCATCCATTTCCTGCACGCCTATGCCAATCCGGCGCATGAGCGGCGCGCCGCCGAGATCGCCGCGGAGCTCTGGCCGAACGGCTACATCACCACCGGGCATTCGCTGCTGTCGGAGGCACGCGAGTTCGAGCGCGGCGTCACCGCGGCGGTCAACGCCAGCGTCCAGCCGATCCTCGAGCGCTACGTGGCGCGGCTGCGCGCCGAGCTGGAGGCGCGCGGCTATGCCCGCGACTTCCTGATCATGAACGGCAATGGCGGCATGATCTCGGCCCGCAACGTCACCCGCGAGGCGGCCAAGACGGTCATGTCCGGCCCGGCTTCCGGCGTCATCGCCGCCGCCTATACCGGCCGGCGCGCCGGCTTCGCCTCGCTCGTCACCTACGACATGGGCGGCACCTCGACCGACGTCGCGCTGATCCGCGACGCCCAGCCCGCCGTCTCCAACGAGATCGAGATCGAATACGCGATGCCGATCCACGTGCCCATGGTCGCCGTGCACACGGTCGGCGCCGGCGGCGGCTCGATCGCCCGCGTCGACGCGTCGGGCCTCATCCAGGTCGGGCCGCAGAGCGCCGGCGCCGACCCCGGCCCGATCTGCTACGGCCGCGGTGGCACCGAGCCGACCATCACCGACGCCAATCTCGTGCTGGGCCGGCTCAACCCGAAGAAGCTGCTCGCCGTCGAGCACCCCGTCACCGTCGAGGACGTGACGAAAATCTTCGAGGACAGGATCGGCCGACCGACCGGCCTCGACGGTTTCGCCGCCGCCGGCGCGGTGCTGCGGCTGGGCAACATCAAGATGGCCGGCGCCGTCCGCATGGTCTCGGTGGCGCGCGGCCACGACCCGCGCGACTTCGCCCTGTTCGCCTTCGGCGGCGCCGGCCCGCTGCACGCGTCGGCGCTGGCGCGCGAGCTCGGCCTGCCGCGCGTGCTGGTGCCGGCCCGGCCGGGCATCACCAACGCCTTGGGCTGCGTGGTGGCCGACATGCGCCACGACTTCGTCAATACCGTCAACCGGCCGATCGCCACCCTCGACGAGGCGGAGATGCGCTTGATCCTGGAGCGCCAGCGCGCGCAGGGCGTGGCGCTGATCGAAGAAGAGGCGGTGAAACCGGAGACGATCAACTTCAGCCATTCGGCCGACATGCAGTTCGTCGGCCAGACCCACATCATCACCGTGCCGCTACCCTCTGCCGCGGTGTCGCGGGCCGAATTGCAGGCGCTGTTCGAAAAAGCCTATTTCGCGCGCTTCCGCGTCGAGCTGCCGGAAATCCGCGCCAATCTGGTCAATCTCAATACCTCCGTCACCGGCATGCGGCCGCCGCTCGACCTGTCGCGGCTGATCGATCCGGCCGGCCGCGCCGCGACTCTTGCCGAGGCGCTGACCGAGACGCGCCCCGTCTGGTTCGACGGCGTATGGCACGACACGCCGGTCTATGCGCGCGAAAAACTGCCGCTCGACGCCGGGATCGCCGGCCCGGCGATCCTCGAACAGATGGACTGCACGACCGTGCTGGAGCCCGGCGACCGCGCGCGTTCGGATTCGGACGGCAATTTGATCGTGGAGGTGGGGAGATGAGCACGGCGCCGACGTCCCCCTCCCCCTTGGGAGGAGGGTGGCCGGTCCTGAGCTTGCCGAAGGGCCGGTCGGGAGGGGTAACTTCTGAAGCGCGGGACGCTAATAGGGCCGTCGAACACTGCCTTTGCGACCCCACCCTGCCAGCTGCCGCCGGCAGCTGGCTTCCCTCCCCTCGAAGGGGAGGGGGGAGTGCAGAGCCATGACCCTCGACGCCATCACCCTCTCCGTCATCCAGGCCGCACTGCAACAGGCCTGCGACGAGATGGACCTCGCCTTCAGCAGAGCCGCCTTCTCGCCGGTGATCGCCGAGGCCAACGATCGTTCCGACGGCATCTACTCGGCCGTGGACGGCTCGCTCATCGCCCAGGGCAATGAAGGCCTGCCGGTCTTCGTCGGCGTTATGCAGCATTCGACAAAAACCATCATCGAGATGATCGCCGCCGGCCGCTGCCTGCCGCCGGAGGAAGGCGACATCTACATCGTCAACGACCCCTATCTCGGCGGCACGCATCTGATGGACGTGCGCTTCGCCATGCCGGTCTATCGGGGCGGGAAAATCTTCTGCTGGCTCTCCAACACCGGCCACTGGCCCGACATCGGCGGCGCGGTGCCCGGCGGCTTTTCGGCCTCGGCCACCGCGGTCGAGCAGGAGGGGCTGCGGCTGCCGCCGGTAAAGCTGTTCAAGAAGGGCGCGCTCGACCCCGAGATCTATGCCATCATTACCTCCAACATCCGCGTCGCCGACCAGCGCATCGGCGACATCAAGGCGCAGGCGGCAGCACTGCATGTCGGCCGCGAGCGGCTCTTCCAGATTCTCGATCGCTACGGCGACGACACCGTCGGCGAGGCGATCGCCGAGCTGCGCCGCCGCGCCGCCGAGCAGATGCGGGCGCATATCGCCAAGATTGCCAACGGCACCTATCGCTCCACCGCCTATGTCGATTCCGACGGCGTGGTCGACCAGCCGCTCACGATCGCGCTGGCGGTGGAAAAGTCCGGCGACACGCTCATCTTCGACTTTGCCGGGTCAAGCGCGCCTTGCGCCGGGCCGATGAACAGCGTGCTGGCGACGACGCTGTCGGCGGTCTACCTCGCCATGCGCCACATCTTCCCCGACGTGCCGATCAGCGCCGGTGCTTTCGAGCCGCTGGTGGTGAAGCGGCCGGAAGGCACCTTCCTCGATGCGAAGTATCCGCGCCCAGTCTCCGGCTGCGCGGCGGAGGTGTCGCAGCGCATCGCCGAGGCCGTGTTCGCCGCGATGGTGCAGGCGCTGCCCGACAAGGTGACCGCCGCGCCCGCCGGCTCCAGCGGCAATTTCGCGCTGGGCGGCTCCGATCCGGCACGCGGCCGCGACTATGTCATGTACCAGATCTCCGGCGGCGGTTATGGCGGCCATGCCGGCGGCGACGGGCTGACCAATGGCTGCTCGACCATCGGCATCTCCAAATCGCCGCCGGTCGAGATCATGGAACAGGCTTTTCCGGTGCTCTACCGCCACTACCGGCTGCGCGAAGGCTCCGGCGGCGCCGGCAAGCAGCGCGGCGGCTTCGGGCTGGCCTATGAGGTCGAGCTGCTGCGCGGCGAGGCGCGCGCTTCCTTCGTCATGGATCACGGCCGCGTCGGCCCGCAAGGCGTGCTCGGCGGCAGCGACGGCGCGGTCAACAAGGTCACGGTGTGGCGCGACGGCGTCGCCCATGTGCCGCCGCATCTGTCGAAGGAGCAGGACATCCCGCTGCAGGCCGGCGACCGCGTCAGCGTGGAAACCCCCGGCGGCGGCGGCTTCGGCGACCCGCGCCAGCGCGACCCGGAGCTGGTGCGGCGCGACGTGGCGATGGGGTACTATACGCCGGAACAGGCGGCGGAGATGTTCGGGGTGAGGGTTGCCTCGGAGAGGCCTCCACGGCAACCGTTGAAAACCAGCTGAATTGATGGCATAAAATGCCATCATGGCGGCAAGGTTGATCGTCCGGGAGCGCGTGGTCTACCCTGACGGCGACATTGTCGAGATGGTTGTCTGGATGCTGCCGGAGCCAGTGCCTCCGACGACACATGGCTTCAAGTACCGCCTCGTCTATGTCCGCGGGGGCCAACGCGTCCTGGGCTACGACAACGAGCGCGGCAAAGGCGATCATCGCCATTTTCGCGGCGAAGAATCGACGATTCGGTTCCTTTCGATCGAGGGCTTGCTCGAAGCGTTCGTCGCGGAAGTCGAACAGATGAGAGGCGATAGATGAGAAAGCAGATCATCGTCGGCGGCAGTCTGGCAGATGCGGCGAAGCGGGTGGCAGACGCGTGGCATCGGGCCGAGCGGGGCGAGGTTTTCCAGCCCGAAGACAACGTCACCTTCGTCTCCTGGGCCGGCTTGTCGGCTGCCCTGACGGAAAAGCGCTATGAATTGCTCAAGGCGCTGCATCGCAGGCCTGCCGCCAGCATCAGGGAGCTGTCGCGCACGCTCGGCCGGGATTTCAAGCGCGTGCATGAGGACGTGTCGGCGCTGAGGCAGATCGGGCTGATCGAGGTCGGCCCGGACGGAATGTTGATGGCCGGCTATTCCGAAATCCGCGCCGTGATCACCATGGGGGACGCGGCGTAGTTGGCGCCAAGGCGCCGGGGACAGTTTACTATCCCTGGGTCGGCGACCCGCGCCAGCGCGATCGTGAAGCGGTGCGGCGCGACGTGGCATTGGGATACTATACGCAGGAACAGGCTGTGGAGATGTTCGGGGGCGGCGGACTGAGATAACCTGCCGGATGGGTTTCGTTGAGGAGTAGACAGTGAGCGATGCGGAGAGCCAGTCTTTGGTTGAACTCCGGAGCGCTATCGAGCAGCTCTATGCGGTCTTCGACCGCTATCCTGCTCCGCACACGCTCGAGATGTCGCCGCTCGAGAATCGGCTCCGTTTCGCCGGGCTTTTGTCATCCACCCCCCTGAGAGAGCTGGTAGACGACGAACTCGGACTCTATGCGGACTCGGCACTCTGGACAGTAGGTGATGCCGACAACTACCGGCATTTTCTGCCGAGGATATTTGAGATCGCCGTTGCTGGTGCTCCCCACCGATTTGGCTTCGCGCCGGAAGTCATTGCAGCCAAACTCGGATACGCCAAATGGCGAAGCTGGCCTTTCGTCGAACAGCAAGCGATAGAGAACGTGGTTCGAGCGGCATGGCGACGTTCGCTTGGCTGGCATGTCGACACTGCAGATCCGATCCCATGGCTGGAGGCGATTGCCGCGCTGGGCATGAGCACGTCGCAGGCGCTCGATGCCTGGGAGAAAGACCCGTCTGCCAAGGCGCTTCTACAGTGTGCCAGGTTCGCCATCGAATCCATGCCGAAGATTGCAAAAGGGAAAACGGTCATCGATGCAATGGTGACGGAATGGCTTCAGTCGAAGAAGCTCGCCGAAACACTTTTTGCGGCAGCGGTAGAATTGCCTTTGACGAATGACGAGCGGGAGCAACTCGCCTGGGCGAGCGACCTCATTCGCAACTTCGCGTAGCGCCTGCCTCAGGCAATCTTCCCCAGCAGCCTGACCAGCGTATCCACTTCCCTGGACGTCAGCGGCGACAGCGTCTCGGCAGTGATCTTCTCGGCCAGCGGGACCAGCTCTTCCACCGCGCGGCGGCCGGCGTCGGTGAGCCGCACCATGATCAGGCGCTTGTCGCCGTCGTTGCGGCCGAGCTCGACCATGCCGCGCGCCTTGAGCCGGTCGATTACGCCCTTGATGGTGGCCGCGTCCATGGCGACGAGCTGGCCGAGCTGGTTCTGTGACGTCTCGCCGATGTCGCGCAGCTTGGCGAGTGCGGCGAACTGCGGCGGCGTCAGGTCGGCGATGTGGGCGGCGAACAGCGCGACATGGCGCTGGTGGGCGCGCCGCAGGATGAAGCCGATCTGGTCGTCGAGCCGATACTCCCCGGCGGCCGGCTCGCCAGCCTCGACCAGCTTCAAGATATTCTCCTCGCCGCTCACCTCAGCCCGTCCCACAGCTTGATGTCGGCGGCCGCCAGCCCGCCCATGCGGTCGTGGACCCGTCCGCCGACCGCCATGGCGAGCAGGAAGACGATTTCGTCCGGCCGGGGGCCGTCGGCAGCGCCCACCTCCATCGCGTCGAAATGACTGCGCACATAGGCGGCGTTGATGTGCCCGAGCGGCACGTCGAGCTTCGCACCGAAGCCGCCGACCTTCATCGCCGACGGCACGATCGCCTTGGCCCCTCCCAGCCGCTCGCGCATGGCGTAGCCGCCCGGCACGTGCCACAGCGCCCCATGCTCGACTTCGCCATCCGTGCCGACGATGGCGCCCTTGCCATAGCCGTCGATCGCCGCGACGTCGCCGCCCAGCGCGGCGATCAGCCGGTCCGTCAGCATCAGGCCGAGCGGCTTCAGGTCCTCCATCGCCGGCTGCAACTCCTCGACATAACGGCCGACGTACGGGTTCTTCACCACCGCGAGGGCGGCCGCGCGCCGCCGCGGGTTTTTGGCTGCCGGCCCACCGTCGTGAAAGATTTCTTCGGTGATGACCGCAACCTTGCGGATGGGAAATTCAGGCATGTGTGCGGTCCTTGGATTGTCTTGGCCGTTGGTCTGCTAATGCGGCTGCTAAGCCCTTGGGCAGGATTCGCTCCACGTCGCTCGCTCTGTCCTTCAGCAAGGCGCGCGGCGATGCGGCCGGCTTAGGCCCAATGGGGAGGGTAAGAGCGTCGCATGCCCTCATCTCTCCCGCCAGGAATAGCGCTGCGGTATCGATCAGGCCGCGCAAGCGCAAGGCCTCGGCAACCGCCAGCCCGCGCGCCAGCGCCTCGTCGATCTCGGCAGCCGTCAGCGCGCCCACGCCGACCGTCACCGGCCGCGCCCCCAGGTCGCTGTCGGGCGCAAGCTCCACTGCCGGCCGGCGCGAAACGGCCGGATGTTTTGGCAGGTCGACGGCATTGGCGATCACCGTCGCGGCGGCGTCGGCCTCGGCGCCGGTGCGCGCCAGAACGGTGACGGCATCGGCGATGCCGAGCGAGAAGGAGCGGCCGCGCCAGCCCGATGTGGCAATGCCGCGCACCGGATCGGCGGCACGGATCGTCACCCGATCGGCAAAGCCATGGCCGGTTCCGGCAATCGCGAGCGAAAATTCCTGTCCCGGCGCAAGGTGCAGGGCGATGTCGCCGCCATTGTTCACATAGGCCCGCTCCAGCGTCCGGCCTGCCAGCATGGCAGCCAGCATCTCGTCTGCCACCGAGCCGGCCACCGCCGCCATCGGCGTGATGAATTCTTCCGCCAGCGGCTCGACCGCGGCTTCCATGCGCCGCGCCGTGGAGGCTATGAAGGCACGCGGCGCACCGAGACGCGCCGCCCGCCTCAACTCCGGCAGCTCCGCCACCAGCTCGGCCAGCACCGAGCGGAAACGCGCCACCGCCTGCGCATAGGCCGCATGCACCTCCTCCGCCGTCCCGAACGCCTCGACGATCAGGTCGATCGGCCCGTGATTGAGGTGCAGCCGCCTTCCGCCCGGCAGCCAGCTGGCCCGCGGCTCCTGCATCATCTCGTCCGCCGGAGCTGCTGCAGCGGCGGCCACGGGTTCTCGCGGGCGGCGATCGCGGCGCGACGGTCGTTCAGATATTCGCCGCCCTTGGCCAGCACATCCTCGACCGTGCGGATCTCAGCCTCGTAGCCGCCCAGCCGCACATAGTCGTCGCGTCGCAGCGTGAACTCGATCGGCGCCACCAGCGCCGGGGTCGGCACAGAGCCGAAGGCGCCTTCCGGCACGCGGGTGACGTCGACCATCAGCGTGATGCCGCCGCCCGGCCACACATAGACCGGAGCGCCGCCGACCGTGACATAGGTCTCAAAACCCTGCACCGAGCGGGTGAGATTGACCGGGTTTTCCGTGACCCCGGCGCGCAGGCTTCCGCCGGCGCCACCGACGAACAGCACGGTGCACAGCGCCGGTTCGCAATTCTCCTCGATCAGCCGCACCGATTTCCTGAGCCGCTCCGGAAACGGCTTTTCCACCGGCTTCAGATCCTCGTCGAGCTCGTAATAGGCGAACTGCTCGCCGGTGGTCGACACCATAAGCAGCGACAGGCCGGGACGCGCGCCCTTCCTGGCGTTCCAGTCGCCGAGGATCGACAAAGGGTCGGAGATGGTCGTGCCGCCCCAGCCCAGGCCCGGCTCCGACACCTTGAAGTAGCGCCCCGGCGTCGAGCGCCGCCCGACGATTTTTATCCCCGTATCCTCCCAGCCCAGGACCTTGCCGGCCTGGTGCTCCGAGATCACGCCGGTGATGTGGTCGTCGACCACCACCACCTCATCGACAAGCCCGCGCCACTGGGTGGCAAACATGCCAATGGTGGCCGAGCCGCAGCCGACGCGCATGCGGTGCTCGACCTTGCCGTCGATCACCGGCGCCTTGCCGGCCTCGACCACCACTGTCGCGCCGCCGTCGATGGCGAGCTCCACCGGCTTGCGGTTGCATAAATCGAGCATCGCATCGCAGGTGGCGCGGCCTTCCTGCTTGGAGCCGCCGGTCAGATGGTGCACGCCGCCCAGCGACAGCATCTGCGAGCCGTATTCGCCGGTGGTCACATGGCCGACCGCCTCACCCTGGGCCCGCACGATCGCCGTCTCAGATCCGATATGGCGGTCGGTATCGATCTTTATCTTGACCCCGCAATAGGAGAAGATGCCTTCCGTCACCACGGTGACGAGGTCGACACCCTCAACCTCCTGACTGACGATGAAGGGCGCCGGCTTGTAGTCGGGATAGGTGGTGCCGGCGCCGATCGCGGTTACGAAGCGCCGCCCCGTATTGACCAGTTCGCCGTTCCACGCCTCGCCCTCCGCCCCGAAGGGCACCATCGCGCCGCCGCCTCCGACCGCATGCTCGAGGATAGTGAGCGGATCGCAGCGCACGATTTTCCCCCCGGCATTGCCGTAGCGGTCGCATGCGCCGGTGCGGCCCTCGGCGATGTAGCACATCACCGGGCAGGCATCGCAGCGGATCTTCTCCGCCACCTGCTTCGCGCCGGGGTCGTGCGTGTCGAAGCGTTCGGCGAGTTCGCTCATGGGTGCCGCTCGACCGCTGAGACCGCCGCGACGATTTTCCGATACCCCGTGCAGCGGCACGGGAAGGGGCGTGCGCCGTGCGCCGGGCAAAAATCCGTTCGGCCCGCGAGGATCCGCCGCCGCCGCTCGCTCAGGAGACCGAGGGCTTCGCCGACCGTTTTCGGTTTCGCGTAGCGGATCACGCAAATGCCTTTCCGACGGAAGAAACCGGCGAAATTCATTCGTATGCAAATGATATCAGCGGCCGGCGGATTGTCAAAGCCGCACGCCGTGGCCGCCGCGCGGAAATCCGGTCGGGGAGGGGTGCCGGAATCCTCGTATGCGGGGTTGACGCCGACCCCGCTTGCGTCGACTTTCGCAAGCCGCTGCAGCGCGGCGGTCTTCGGAATGGGAGAGCATATGAGCGAGGAAGCGCTCGTCGTCATCGACGTCCAGAACGATTTCTGCCCGGGCGGCGCGCTCGCTGTCGCAGACGGCGATGCGATCGTGCCGGTGATCAACGGGCTGATCGCCGACTACGACCACGTCGTGCTGACTCAGGACTGGCACCCCGATCTGCATTCAAGCTTCGCTTCCTTCCATGCCGGCCGGCAGCCCTTCGAGACCATCACCATGCCCTATGGCGAGCAGACGCTGTGGCCGGATCACTGCATCCAGGGCTCGCCGGGCGCCGCCTTCCATCCCGGCCTGCAATGGACCAAGGCCGAGCTGATCGTGCGAAAAGGCTTTCGCCCGGCGATCGACAGCTACTCCGCCTTCTTCGAGAACGACCACACCACGCCGACCGGTCTCGCCGGCTACCTGCGCGAGCGCGGCATCGGCCAGCTCACGCTGGTCGGGCTGGCGACCGACTTCTGCGTCGCCTTTTCCGCCCTCGACGCGGCGCGGCTGGGCTTCGATGTGACGGTGCGGCTCGACGCCTGCCGCGGCATTGATCTCGGCGGCTCGCTGGAGGCGAGACTGGGCGAGATGCGCGACGCCGGCGTCGTGCTGGCGTGAGGAGGGTGCTTCCTTCGATGCTCGCCCGCCAACGGTCGGACTCGGTTCGCCCGCACCGCATCGACGATTGAGGCAAACTGGTCAGCGGGCGTGCCTCGAAGGACGTACCGCCATTCGATGAAGGACTCCATGCGTTCGGTTTTTTGCGCGGCCCTGCTGCCGGCTCTGCTTCTGTGTCCCACGACCGCCCTCGCCGCCGAGGGCCATGGACTGCCTGGCGACTCCATGTCGCTTTTCTGGGCGCTGCCCTTCGTCGGCCTGCTGCTGTCGATCGCCACCGGGCCGCTGCTCTATCCGCATGTCTGGGAGCACCATTACGGCAAGATCACCGCCGCCTGGGCGGCGCTGGTGGTGCTGCCGATGCTGGTCCTGCACGGCTGGGCGGTCTCGGCCGAGGCGCTGCTGCATACGCTGCTGCTGGAATACATGTCCTTCATCATCCTGCTGTTCGCGCTGTTCACCATCGCCGGCGGCATATTGGTGGCGGGCAACATCCACGGCACGCCGCTGACCAATGCCGCGCTTCTGTTGATCGGTGCGCTGCTCGCCTCGGTCGTCGGCACCACAGGCGCCTCGATGATCATGATCCGGCCGGTCATCCGCGCCAACGACAACCGCCCGTTCAACGCGCATGTCGTGGTCTTCTTCATTTTCCTCGTGTCCAACATCGGCGGCGCGCTCACCCCGCTCGGCGACCCGCCGCTGTTCGTCGGTTTCCTGCGCGGCGTCGACTTCTTCTGGACGGCCGCGCATCTGTGGAAGGAGACGCTGTTCGTCGGCGTCGTCGTGCTTGCCGTCTTCCTCGCCCTGGATTACTGGTTCCACCACCGCGAGGCCGGTCTGCCTAAGATCAAGGACCCGACGCCGGACAGCAGGGTGTGGGTGCGCGGCCTCGCCAACCTGCCGCTGCTTGCCGGCGTCATCGCCGCCATCCTGCTGTCGGCCAGCTGGAAGCCGGGCATCGCCTTTACCATTGCCGGCGTG
Organism: Kumtagia sp.; assembly: GCF_059502445.1. Taxonomy (NCBI): domain Bacteria; kingdom Pseudomonadati; phylum Pseudomonadota; class Alphaproteobacteria; order Hyphomicrobiales; family Phyllobacteriaceae; genus Kumtagia; species Kumtagia sp. Next base: position 55,125 of record NZ_JCACER010000015.1, on the reverse strand, counting down.
GCGCTGGAGCTGCAGAACATCGTGCGCGACCTGATCATCCTGGCGCTCGCCCTGACCTCGTTGAAGGTGACGCGGGCAGAATACCGCCGGGCGAACGGTTTCGCCTGGGGGCCGATCGCCGAGGTGGCAAAGCTGTTCGCCGGCATCTTCATCTGCATCGTGCCGGTCATCGCCATCCTGAGGGCCGGCGCAGCCGGCGCGCTCGCCCCGCTGGTCGCGCTGGTGTCGACCGAGAGCGGCCTGCCCAACGACCTCGCCTATTTCTGGCTGACCGGCGGGCTCTCCTCCTTCCTCGACAACGCGCCGACCTATCTCGTCTTCTTCGAACTCGCCGGCGGCGATCCGCAGGTGCTGATGACGACGCTCGCCACGACGCTCGCGGCGATTTCCACCGGCGCGGTGTTCATGGGCGCCAACACCTATATCGGCAATGCGCCCAACTTCATGGTTTACGCGATCGCCCGGCACCGCGGGGTGAAGATGCCGAGCTTCTTCGGCTACATGCTGTGGTCGGGCGCGGTGCTGATCCCGATCTTCCTGGTCGCGGGCTGGGTGTTTTTCGGATGAGCGTCTCTTCCTCCGCCTGCCGGCGAAGTGTCCCATGGAGGATGGGGCAGGATCGCCACGCTGCCTTGTCGCAGGGCGGCGCGGCCTTTTCAGGCTCGATCTGATCGCTCGCCCAGGACCTGCATGCCACGGTCGTGACGGGATCGGTTAGGCGGCCGCCTTGGCGCAATTGGCGCAGGTGCCGCGGAACTCGATGACGGCCCTGTTGGCTGCAAAGCCGTTGGCGCCGACCCAGGCGTCGAGGCGGCGGCCGATCTCCTCGTCGGAGAACTCGGCGACGTGGCCGCACTTGTCGCAGATGGCGAAGGCGATCATGCGGTGGTTGTGGTCGTGCGGCTCGCAGCAGGCGACGAAGGCGTTCATGCTCTCCAGCCGGTGCACGAAGCCGGCGTCGATCAGGCCGTCGAGCGCCCGGTAGACCTGCAGCGGGGCGCGAAAACCGTCGGGGCGCAGCTGGTCGAGCAGCGTATAGGCGCTGAGCGGCGCCGAAGCCGCTTCGAGCCGGTCCAGCACCTTGGCCTGGTTCTTCGTCAGGGATGCCCGCGTCGCCATCTTGCCTTCGCTACCGCTAGCCTGGCCGCAACGGCGCGACCAGTCCGTCATAGGTAGCGGTTCGCGGCGTATTTTTCCACTCCCGCGCGCTGGGGGAGACGGCCGAAGGCCGAAAGGGTGTGAAGCGGTCAGCCGTGCCGGCCTACAAGGTCGCGCCGAGATGCCAGGGCACGAACTCGTTGTCGCCGTAGCCGAACAGCTCGCTCTTGGTCTTCTTGCCCGATGCCGTGTCGACGATCAGCTCGAACAACTCGCGGCCCATCTGCGGGATCGTTTTCTCGCCCGTGGCGATGACCCCGCAATTGACGTCCATGTCCTCTTCCATCGAATTGTAGAGGGCAGTGTTGGTGGCGACCTTGATCGACGGCGTCGGATGGCTGCCGAAACAGGAGCCGCGACCGGTGGTGAAGACGATGACGTTGGCGCCGCCCGCTACCTGGCCAGTGGCCGAGACGGGATCATAGCCGGGCGTGTCCATAAAGACGAGGCCGCGGCCGGCGACCTTCTCGGCATAACCGAACACGCCGTTGAGCGGCGTCTGCCCGCCCTTGGCGACCGCGCCGAGCGACTTTTCCAGGATGGTGGTGAGGCCGCCGCGCTTGTTGCCGGGCGACGGGTTGTTGTCGATTGAGGCGCCGTGCTTGGCGGTATGATCCTCCCACCACTTGATGTAGCCGTCGAGCTTCTGGGCGATCTCCGGTGAGGCGGCGCGATAGGCGAGCAGGTGCTCGGCGCCGTAGATCTCGGTGGTTTCGGACAGAATGCCGATGCCGCCGACGCCAGCCAGGATGTCGACCGCCGCCCCCAGGGCGGGATTGGCGGTGATGCCCGACATGCCGTCGGAGCCGCCGCATTGCAGGCCGACGACGATCTCCGAGACGGGGATCGGCTCGCGCGGGAGATTGCCGACCTCCTCGCAGATCTCGGCCAGCACGCCCATCGCCTTCTCGACCGATTTGCGCGAGCCTCCGGCGTCCTGGATGTTGAAATGGCGTTTTCCCGCCGCCACGCCCTTCTGGCCGTAAAGGGTGAGCTGGTTGACCTCGCAGCCGAGCCCCACCATCAGGACGCCGCCGAAATTCGGGTGGCGAGCATAACCGGCGAGCGTGCGGTGCAGCACCATCATGCCGTCGCCGGTGGCGCTCATGCCGCAGCCCTGGCCGTGAACGATCGGCACGAAGCCGTCGATGCCGGGATAGAGCGGCAGCAACCGCCGGTTGGCCTCGTCGGCAATGGCGTGGCAGACGGTGGTCGAGCAGTTCACGCTGGCGACGATGCCGACGAAGTTGCGCGTGCCGGCGCGCCCGTCGGCGCGGCGGTAGCCCATGAAGGTGCGCGCCTTGTCCGCTTCCGTCGCCTCGACCGGCGCCGACGGCGGCACTACCGGCATGCGGCCGGATTCGAAGACGAGGTTGTGGGAATGCACATGCGCGCCGGCGGCTATGTCCTCTGTCGCCCGGCCGATCGCCTGCGCGTATTTGATCACCGCCTCGCCTTTCGCGATCGGCCGGATCGCCACCTTGTGGCCGGGTTCGATGACCGTCAGCGCCGCCGCGCCGGCCGGAAGCGCCTCACCCGCCTCGATGCGGCCGTTGGCGACCACCACGTTGTCGGCTTCGGACAGAAGAATGCATTTCGCGACGGTCACGGCAGTGGTTCCTGGCTGGGGTCGACATTGGCTAGGGGCGGTGGATCGAGCGCCGGCGGGATCGATTGGGCAAGGTCGGATTATCCGCGGTTGACAGTGGCGGATAGCATTGTCTTTTATGTTAAAAAAACATTTTGACGTCAATTGCTTTTTAGCCTCGCTGTCGCGAGGATCCGGGTAAGCGGGCGGGCCGGATGTCCAAGACCAGCATCGTATTCAAGCAGACCTACAACCGCTGTTTGCACCTACTCGAGGGCTGCGAGAGTCTGCCTTCCGAGCCGGAGCTCGGCCTGACGCTCGGCGTCAGCCGCACCACCGTCCGCGCCGTGCTGACGCAGTTGGAGGGGACGAGGCTGATCTCCTGGAACAAGCGCAGCAAGGTGCGGCTGCGCGAGCCTTGCGTTGCCGATTTCTATCCGGCGGAGGAAACGGATTCTCCCGCCGATATCGTCGAGCGCGGCTTCATGCGGCGGCTGCTGGCGCAGGGCGTGGAGCCGGGAACGCAGCTCACCGAGGCGGAGTTGGCGCGCGACATGGGCGTCGGCGCCAGCAGCGTGCGCGAATTCCTTATCCGCTTCAGCCGCTTCGGCCTGATAGAGAAACGGCCGAAGAGCCGATGGAGGTTCAAGGGCTTCACCCGCGACTTCGCGCTCGAGCTCATCGAGATCCGCGAGATGTTCGAGCTGCGCTCGGCTTTTGCCTTCACCACGCTGGCCGAGGAAAATCCGGCCTGGGCGGCGTTGGACCGCATCGAGGCCGAGCACCACGCGCTGGCGGCGTCGATGGCGACGCGCTACGGTGATTTCTCGGAGCTCGACGAGCGCTTCCACCGGCTCATCCACAACGCGTCGCGCAACCGCTTCATCATCGATTTCTACGACGTCATCGCGATGATCTTCCACTACCACTACCAGTGGAACAAGGTCGGCGAGCGGGAGCGCAACGCCTCGGCCGTCGCCGAGCACCTCGCCTATGCGGAGGCGCTGCGTTCACGCGACCGCGGCCGCGTGCAGGCTGCCTGTGGCGCGCATCTGACATCGGCGCGCGACACGCTTCTCGATTCCGTGCCGAGCCGCGTCTGAGCAGTCGTCGGGCACCTCCCAGTGCGTCAATTTTTTCTGATGGCCGATGGAACCATTTAGCATGGGGCGCGTTGATGCCTGCTTACCCCAAATCCGTGGGAGGAGATGGAATGGACACCAAGCCTTTCCGCGCGCCTGTGTGGCTGCGTGTCGAGGACTCCGTGACTGAAATAGAGACCCTGCACGAGGCCGTCGCCTTTCTCGCCGACTGGCCGCGTGGCCGCCAGGGACCCGTCTATGCCTGCGCCAAAAGGAGCTGCGAAGCAGCGCTTGCCGGAACCATGAAGGTGGACGATGCACGCAAGGCCTTCGAGAGCTTTGCCAGGATCACCGGCATTCTGGCGCGGCGCCAGTTCAAGCCGGATCCCACAGCCAAGCCGCGGCCGCCCGTCGTCTCGGGAATGCATCGCTGACATGCGCGCCGGATCAGCCCGGCGCGCCGGCGACCGACCCGCGTACCACCAGATCGACCGGCCAGACCTCGCCGCGCGCCCCGTCCTCGACACCGGAGATGCGGGCGGCGAGGCGTTCCGCGAGGCGCGCGCCGGCCGCCCGGATTGAGGACCGCGTCGTCGACAGCGGAACCGGAAAATTCTCCGGCCTGAGCCAGGGAAAGACGTCGTCATGGGCGACCAGCGAGACGTCCTGCGGAACCGCCAGGTTCCGTTCGCGCAACGCGCGGACCACCCCCAGGGCCATGATCAGGCTGGAGCAGACGATCGCCGTGGGCGCCCCCGCCTGGTCGAGCAGGCTGAGCGTCGCCCGATAGCCGTTCTCCTCCGTCATCTGCACCGAGCGGACCATCGCTGGCGCGAGATCGAACCCGCCCGCCGCCAGCGCCCGCCGCAGGCCGCGCTCGCGGAAGATGGCGAAGGTCTGCGTGTCGTCGCCATTGATCAGCGCGATGCGGCGATGACCGAGCTGCACGAGCAGCCGCCCCGCCTCGTGAAAGGCGCCTTCATTGTCGATGTCGACATGCGCATAGGGGAAGTCGAGCCCCTCGGAGCGGCCATGCACGAGATAGGGCAGGCCGAGCTGCTGCAGCAGCATGATGCGGCGGTCGCGGGGACGCGGTGCCGAGACGTAGACGGCGTCGACCTGCTTGTTGGCGGCGACGCGGCGATAGGTGGTCTCCTCGTCGCCGGCCTCCGCCGGGCTGAGCACGAGATCGAGATCGTGCGAGCGCGCATAGTCGCCGAGGCCGGAGAGGAACTCGACGAAATGCGGGTCGATGTCGACGCTGGCGCCGGTCGGCAGCACGTGGCCGATCATGCCGGCCTTGCCGGTGGCGAGCCGCCTGGCGCTCGGGTTGGGCCGGTAGCCGTGCCGCTTGGCGGCATCCATGACCCGCCGGCGCGTCTCCTCGCTGACTTCGGGGTAGCCGTTCAGCGCACGGCTGACCGTCGTCTGCGAAAGGTCCAGCATCGTTGCGAGCTGCTTGAGGTTCATCAGCGCGCCGCCATCCCAAAGCGCTTTCAAATTTCAAAACGACTGGCGGGGCTCGAGAAGCGCCTGCCGAGTGACCAAATTAGGCCGCTTGGCCACCGCTTTGAAGCAAAATTTGTAATGCAACGCCGAAAAAGCATGCTGCACTGCAATGATGCCGGCAACCTAAATCGATTTATTATTGTCTGCTCTTGACATTCCGGATACGCCGGAGCGAAGATGAAAATCAGCCAAAGCGCTTTGGAATTCGCCGGAAAGCCGCGCGCCACGGGAACATCTGTGGACATGCCGGCGGGACGGGTTCAGGGTAGCGCCGGCCGGACGGAAGGGAGGTTCCGTCCGCTACCAAATCGGCAGGGAGGAAATCCGATGAGGAAAAGCTTGTTTGTTGGCGTCGCGCTGGCGGCGCTGGCGCTCGGCGGTCCGGCTTCGGCGGAGTTGAAGTTCGCGCCGGGCGAGGATGCGCGCTTCACCTGGTCGAACTACGATGACCTGAAGAAGGTCGATCTCAAGGGCGAGACGCTGTCGATCTTCGGGCCGTGGCGCGGCGAGGACGAAGCGCTGGTGCGCAGCGTGCTCAACTATTTCTCCGAGGCCACGGGCGCGGCCATCAACTATTCCTCGTCCGAGAATTACGAGCAGCAGATCGTCATCGACACGCAGGCCGGCAGCCCGCCCAACATCGCCATCCTGCCGCAGCCCGGCCTGCTGCAGGATCTGGCGTCCAAGGGCCTGCTGGTGCCGCTCGGCGACGACGTCGCCACCTTCGTCAAGGACAATTACGGCGCCGGCCAGTCCTGGGTCGACCTCGGCACCTACAAGGACAAGGACGGCACGGCGAAGTTCTTCGCCTTCCCCTACAAGGCCGACCTGAAGTCGCTCGTCTGGTACGTGCCGGAGAATTTCGAGGAGGCCGGCTACGAGGTGCCCAAGACCTGGGAGGAGCTGCAGGCGCTGACCGACCAGATCGTCGAGGACGGCGGCGTGCCGTGGTGCATCGGGCTGGGCTCCGGCGGCGCCACCGGCTGGCCGGCGACCGACTGGGTCGAGGACATCATGCTGCGCACGGCCTCGCCGGACGTCTATGACAAGTGGACGAGAAACGAGATCCCGTTCAACGATCCGGCCGTGGTCAACGCGCTGCAGATCTTTGCCGACATCGCCACCAACGACAAATATGTCGATGGCGGCAAGGCGGCGGTGGCCGCGACCGACTTCCGCGACAGCCCGAAGGGCCTCTTCGGCATTCCGCCGAAATGCTACATGCACCGCCAGGCCTCCTTCATCTCCTCCTTCTTCCCGGAGGGCACCAAGCTCGGCGAGGATGCGGACTTCTTCTACCTGCCGCCGATGGCCTCCAAGCCGGACCTCGGCAACCCGGTGCTCGGCGCCGGCACGCTGGTCGCCATCACCAAAGATTCCAAGGCGGCGCGCGAGTTCATCAAGTTCCTCGAAATGCCGCTCGCGCATGAGATCTGGATGGCGCAGTCCGGCCTGCTGACGGCGCTGAAGACCGCCAACACCGAGGCTTATGCCAACGACCAGCTGAAGAAGCAGGGCGAAATCCTGGTCAACGCCTCGACCTTCCGCTTCGACGGTTCCGACCTGATGCCCGGCAAGATCGGCGCCGGCGCCTTCTGGACCGGCATGATCGACCTGGTCGGCGGCAAGCCGGCGGCGGATGTGGCGGGCGACATCCAGAAGAGCTGGGACGCGATCAAGTAAGGGCTCTCGGATTGAAGGGGGCAGCTTCGCCCGAGGTGTAAGGCGCTGCCCTTCCGGCATCCTCTCCCCGCAAGCAAGGAGAGGGACGAAGCTGGGCCGGTTTCGCCACCCCGTGACGTTGGAGGTTGGCGAAAGGGCTGATGAGGCGTCCTCTCCCCGCCTGCGGGGAGAGGATGGCGGCAGCCAGGTGAGGGCCGGCGCCAACCAGTATCGGTAGTTCCAGCGTTTGAACGGTCTCTTGAACACGCGAGCAGAGCAAAGACATCGGTCCTCATAGAGGGGAGGAACCCATGGCTGGTCAGATATTCTCGGCCATTCTCGTCATCATCGTCGGCGTTGGCGGCTGCGTCGCCTATTTCTGGGGCGCCAACAAGACGCTCGATCTCATCTTCCCGTCGCGCGGGGTGAGCGGCGGCACTGCGGTCGACAATCTGCGCCGGCAGGCGATGATCCGGCCCTGGCTGTTCATCGGCCCGGCCATGATCATCCTGATCGTCTACCTGATCTATCCGGTCGTGCAGACGCTCTATCTGTCCTTCCACGACCGGGCGGGGGAGAGCTTCGTCGGCCTCGGCAACTATGCCTGGGCTTTCGGTGATCGCGAGTTCCGCAATTCGATCCTCAACAACCTCTTGTGGCTGCTGGTGGTGCCGGCGGCCTGCACCTTCCTCGGCCTGATCATCGCGGTGCTGACCGACCGCATCTGGTGGGGCACCATCGCCAAGAGCCTGATCTTCCTGCCGCTCGCCATCTCCTTCGTCGGCGCCAGCGTCATCTGGAAGTTCATCTACGAGTTCCGTGGCGCGGATCAGGTGCAGATCGGCCTGCTCAACGCCGTCGTGCGGTTCTTCGGCGGCGATCCGCAGGTGTGGATATCGCTGCCCTTCTGGAACAACTTCTTCCTGATGGCCATCCTGATCTGGATTCAGACCGGCTTCGCCATGGTGATCCTGTCGGCGGCATTGCGCGGCATTCCCGACGAGACCATCGAGGCGGCGGTGATCGACGGCGCCTCGCCGTTCCAGATATTCTGGAAGATCATGGTGCCGCAGATCTGGGGCACGATCGCGGTGGTGTGGACCACCATCACCATCCTGGTGCTTAAGGTGTTCGACATCGTGCTGACCATGACCAACGGCCAGTGGAACAGCCAGGTACTGGCCAATCTCATGTTCGACTGGATGTTCCGCGGCGGCGGCGATTTCGGCCGCGGCGCCACCATCGCCATCATCATCATGCTGGCGGTGCTGCCGATCATGGTCTGGAACATCCGCCAGGCCAACAAGGAAACGGGAGGACACTGAGATGGCGAAGGCCAGCGGAAAGTCCTTCATCGGCCGCTTCGGCGTCCATATCGCGGTGCTGTTCTTCGTCGTGCTGTGGACGATCCCGACGCTCGGTATCCTGGTGTCGTCGCTGCGCGACAAGGACCAGATCATCGCCTCGGGATGGTGGAACTCGTTTGCCGGCTCGGTGCAGACGGAGAACGGCCGCCTGCCGCCGGCCTCGGCCCAGCAGGAGAAGGACGGCAAGTTCGTCATCGAGGGCAATCTGTTCGAGCAGCCCGGCGCCCGCGAGATCCGCGCCTTCGGAACGCGCGCCGTGGCTCCGACCGAATTCGAGGCCGGCACCGTCGCGGAGCTGAAGGACGGCGCGACGCTGCAGATCAATGCCGATGGCAGCTTCGTGCTCGCCTCGCCCACCGCCTTCGAGGGCGAGCGCGGCCAGCGCGTCTACTTCGCCGCCTCGGCGCCGGCACGCTTCACCACCGAGAATTACGAGGCGGTGCTGTTTTCGGAAGGCATCGGCCGCTCCTTCATCAACTCGTTGACGGTGACGATCCCGGCCACCGTCATCCCGATCATGATCGCCGCCTTCGCCGCCTATGCGCTCGCCTGGATGCGCTTCCCCGGCCGGGCGCTGATCATCGCCACCATCATCGGCCTGCTGGTGGTGCCGCTGCAGATGGCGCTGATCCCGCTGCTGCAGCTCTACAACGGCGTCGCCCTGTTCTTCGGCGTGCCGTCGAAGACCTATCTCGGCATCTGGCTGGCGCATACGGGCTTCGGCCTGCCCTTCGCCATCTACCTGCTCAGGAGCTACATGGCCGGCCTGCCCCGCGAACTGATGGAATCGGCGCGCATCGACGGCGCCAGCGATTTCGAGATATTCGTCAAGATCGTGCTGCCGCTGTCCTTCCCGGTGCTCGCCTCCTTCGCCATCTTCCAGTTCCTGTGGGTATGGAACGATCTGCTGGTGGCGATGGTTTTCCTCGGCTCGGGCGCCGACCAGCTGGTGCTCACCGGCAAGCTCAATGCGCTGCTCGGCTCACGTGGCGGCGACTGGGAGATCCTCACGACCTCGGCCTTCGTCACCATCATCGTGCCGCTGATCGTGTTCTTCTCGCTGCAGCGCTACTTCGTCCGCGGCCTGCTCGCGGGCTCCGTCAAAGGAGGTTGATCTGATGCAATCGGCGGCACGCAGGATGGCAGTTCCGGAACCGGCGCCCGATCGCGACTGGTGGCGGGGCGCGGTGATCTACCAGATCTATCCGCGCAGCTACCAGGATTCGAACGGCGACGGCATTGGCGACCTCAAGGGTATCATCAAGCGCTTGCCCTACATCGCCGGGCTCGGCGCTGACGCGATCTGGATCTCGCCCTTCTGCAAGTCGCCGATGAAGGACTTCGGCTACGACGTCTCCGACTACCGGGACGTCGACCCGATGTTCGGCACGCTTGCCGATTTCGACGCGCTGGTCGCCGAGGCGCACCGGCTCGGCCTCAAGGTGATGATGGACGAGGTGATCTCGCACACCTCCGACGAACATCCCTGGTTCAAGGAGAGCCGGTCGAGCCGCACCAATCCCAAGGCCGACTGGTATGTCTGGGCCGACGCAAAACCGGACGGCACGCCGCCCACCAACTGGCTGTCGATCTTCGGCGGCTCGGCCTGGCAGTGGGACACCCGCCGCCAGCAGTATTTCCTGCACAACTTCCTGGCCGAGCAGCCGGATCTCAACTTCCACAACCGGGCGGTCCAGGACGAGCTGCTCGACATCACCCGCTTCTGGCTGGAGCGGGGGGTCGACGGGTTCCGCCTCGACACCATCAATTTCTACTTCCACAGCCAGGGGCTGGAGGACAACCCGCCGCTGGCGCCGGAGCTGCGCAACGACCAGACCGCGCCGGCCGTCAACCCCTACAACTACCAGGACCACATCTACGACAAGAGCCGGCCGGAGAATGTCGAGTTCCTGCGCCGCTTCCGCGCCCTGCTCGACGAGTATCCGGCGGCCGCCGCGGTCGGGGAGGTCGGCGATTCGCAGCGCGGCCTGCAGGTGGTGGCCGACTACACCGGCGGCGGCGATCGCGTGCAGATGTGCTACGCCTTCGATTTCCTGGCGCCGGAGAAGATCAGTGCCGCCAAGGTGAAGACCGTGCTGGAGGATTTCGGCCGGGTCGCCACCGACGGCTGGTCCTGCTGGGCGTTCTCCAACCACGACGTGAAGCGCCATGCCTCGCGCTGGGGCGAGGGCGAGGCCGACCGCGCCGCCTATCTCAAGGTGATCTCGGCGCTGCTGATGTCGCTGCGCGGCTCGGTGTGCATCTACCAGGGAGAGGAGCTGGGGCTGACCGAGGCGGATCTTGCCTTCGAGGACCTGCAGGATCCCTACGGCATCCGCTTCTGGCCGGAATTCAAGGGCCGCGACGGCTGCCGCACGCCGATGGTGTGGGAATCGAAGGCCGCCAGTGGCGGGTTCTCGACCGCAAAACCCTGGCTGCCGGTGCCGGCCGAGCATCTTAGGCTCGCCGTCGACAGCCAGGAAGGCGATGCCTCGTCGCTGCTCGAGCACTACCGCCGATTCCTCGCCTTCCGCAAGAACCATGCGGCCTTCGCCAAGGGCGAGATCGCCTTCCTCGCCGCCGAGGGCGACGCGGTCGCCTTCACCCGCCGCTACGGCAACGAGGAGATCGTCTGCGCCTTCAATCTCGGATCGAAGCCGGCGACGATCGAGCTCGGGCAACGCGCGGCGCATGCGCTGACGGGACACGGTTTTTCGGGAACGCTCGACGGCGGCACGATCCGCCTCGGCAGCTATCAAGCATGGTTCGGCCGCATGGCCTGACACGCCGCGACAAAGGGAGGACAACAATGGCCGATCTCACCCTCAGGAACGTCAAGAAGGCGTATGGCAGCCTGTACACGCTGCACGGCATCGACCTCGACATCCAGTCGGGCGAGTTCATCGTCTTCGTCGGGCCTTCGGGCTGCGGAAAATCGACGCTGCTGCGCACCATCGCCGGTCTGGAGGAGATCACGTCCGGTGAACTGCAGATCGCCGGCGAGGTGGTCAACGACGTGCCGCCGTCCAAGCGCGGCATCGCCATGGTGTTCCAGTCCTATGCGCTCTATCCGCATATGACGGTCTACGACAACATGGCCTTCTCCATGCGCATCGCCCGCGAGAGCAAGGAGGAGATCGACAAGCGCGTGAAGAACGCCGCCGAGATCCTGCAGCTGACCAAGCTGCTAGACCGCCTGCCCAAGGCGATGTCGGGCGGCCAGCGCCAGCGCGTCGCCATCGGCCGCGCCATCGTGCGCAATCCGAAGGTGTTTTTGTTCGACGAGCCGCTATCGAACCTCGACGCCGCACTGCGTGTCGCCACCCGCATCGAGATCGCCAAGCTCAAGGAATCGATGCCCAACACCACCATGATCTACGTCACCCACGACCAGGTCGAGGCGATGACGCTGGCCGACCGTATCGTCGTGCTCAAGGACGGCCGCATCGAGCAGGTCGGCACGCCAATGGAGCTCTACAAGCATCCAGGCAATCTGTTCGTCGCCCAGTTCATCGGCTCGCCGGCCATGAACATCCTGCCGGGCACGATCGACAGGCCGGGCATGCGGACCGAGGTCGACGTGTCCGGCCGCAAGATCGCGGTGCCGGTCTCCACGTCGGGTGCCTCCGCCGGCAGCGCCATCAGCTTCGGCGTGCGGCCGGAAGATCTCTCCGTCGCGACCGGCGACAACGTCCTGTTCGAGGGTGCGGTCGACTATGTCGAGCAGCTCGGCGAGGTGCAGCTGGTCTATGTAGACGTCGGCCGCTCGAACCAGCCGGTCGTGGCGAAGCTGCCGGGCAACGCCGGCATCCAGCGCGGCTCGACGATCCGGCTTGCCGCCGATCCGGGCGACCTGCATATCTTCGACGACAACGGCCTTTCGTTCGCGCGACCGCGCGAGGAGGCGAAGGCAGCCTGACCCCTCCTCCCGTCTGGCGCCTTTGTGCGGCGGGCTCCCGAGAGGGGGCCCGCCTGCTTTATGCGGCGCTCGCCTCGGCCTGCGTGGCGGAGGCGGAGATCCCGTCGACCAGGAAGACCTCGGTGGCACCGCCCCGTCCACGCAGCTTGTGCCTGCCGGCGGGGACCATCTCGAAACGTTCGTCGAGGCGGGCGGCGGTTTCCGCGGAAATGAGGATGGCGGTGGCGGTGGCGGGAGCGAGCGTCTTGCCCAGCTCCTGCAGCCTCTGGCTGACATTCACCGTGTCGCCGACGATCGTGTAGTTGACGCGGTCGGACGCGCCGATGTTGCCGACGATGACAGGCCCGCTGTGGATGCCGATGCGCACCCGGAGCGTCGGCCGGCCGGCATCGGCGGCGGCCAGGTTGTCGGCGTCCAGCTCCTCGCGGATCCTGACGGCCGCGCGAACCGCGGCGGCGGCATGGCCCTTCAGATGATCCGGCGCGCCGAAGAAGGCCATCATGCCGTCGCCGAGGAACTTGTCGACCGTGCCGCCCTCGGCATCGACCACGCGGCACAGGATGGCGAAGTGATGGTTGAGCAGCCGCGCGGCGTCGGCCGCTCCCATCTGCTCCGACAGGGCGGTGAAGCCGGATATGTCGGTGAACATGACGGTGACGATCGCCTCGCGCGATTCGGCGACGCCGATCTCGCCGGTGCGCACCAGCTTTGCGACCAGCGAGCGCGGGATATAGGTCGAAAAGGCGCGCAGCCCGATCAGCATGGCGTTGAAGGCGGAAGCCTGGTCGTCGAGTTCGAGCACGCGGCTGCGCGGCAGCGGGGTCACGCCGTCGAGCTCGAAATCGGCGACGCGCTGCGCCTGGCCGGCGATCGCCTGAACCGGCCTGGAGAGGCGCTTGCCGAGCAGGATGGCGACGATCACCGCGGCGACCATGGCCGCGAGGCCGAGCAGGGCCGATGCTATGATGCGCTCGATCTCGTCGCCGATGTCGGCGCTGGCGAAATAGGCGCCGATCGTCCACGGCCGGTCGCCATAACCGGCGATCTTGCGGGTGATGGTGATATAGGTCGTCTGATCGTCCCCCCAGTCCGACGAGCGGCCTGCGTCGCCGACATTGACCTCGGCCAGCTCGACGTCGCGGGTGCGCCTGGCGTCGAACTGATCCTCCACCTTGCGCGTGTTATAGGCGGCGAGCACCGGATCGCCGAAGGCGGCAAGCGGCGTGAGCGGCGCGATGCCGCTCTTCAGCGCATCGGGATCGGCAAGGCGCTGGTCGGCAAGCACGCGGTCGTCGCCGTCGAGGATGAAGGCGTGGGTGCCGAAGCGCGTCGAGAGCTGCCGCGTGATCTCGGACAGCTTGTGCAGTTCCACCGCGGCGATCGCCCAGCCTTGCGTCGCCCCGCCCCGCTTCAGCGGGACCGAGACCTGAGCGAACAGGCCGTGCTCGTTGGTCACGAACGCCCCCCACCGGCGGCCGTCGACCCGGCGCCGCTGTTCCAGGACCGCCATGGTCTGCGGCAGCTTCTCCGCCTCGACCGGCAGCCGGCGAATCGCGTGGGAGCCCTCGTCCCGGGACCGCGCGACGCCGCGGCAGGCCATGTCGGGCGTGCAGATGAGCATGGCGGTGGCTTCGCTCGTCGCCGAAAGAGCTCCGGCCAGTGCCGACGACATGGCGTCGGCGTCGTCGATCTGGAATTCGCCCTGCGCATACAGCCCGGCGATGCCGTCGACCGCGCGCTCGGCCTGCTGCATCTGCGCACGCAGCGAATCCTCCATCGCGTCGACCAGCAGCGTCGACTGCGCGCCCAGCAGATCGAAGGTGTTGCGGAAGTTGGCGCCTACGGACAGCGCCAGCACGCCGCCGACCGACAGCAAAACCAGCGTTCCGAAGCTGAGCGCCATGATGACGGCGATCGGAACGCGCCGCCGCTTCTCGACGGGGCGCGGCAGGCGCGCCGGCTCTCTCGACGAATCCATGCCCGTCAATGTGGCCAACGGCCGGTAAAATGCAAGCGGGGCGCGTCGCCGCTCAGGCGGCGGGAGGCTCGGCGGCAAGCCGCCGCTCGGCGCGGGCGATGCGCAGGCGCGACCACAGGAACGCCGCCACGAAGCCGATGGACATCAACAGCACGATGGTGGGCGCCGGCGCGGAGTTGAGGAAGAAGCTGAGATAGACGCCGAAGAACGAGGCCACTACCCCGACCGCCACCGACACGGCCAGCATGCGCTCGAAGCGGGTCGTCAGCAGGAAGGCGATGGCGCCCGGTGCGATCAGCATGGCGATGGCGAGGATGATGCCGACCGCCTTGAGCGCACCCACGATGGTGAGCGACAGCACCGACAGCAGCCCGTAGTGGAGCAGCCGCACCGGCAGGCCGATGGCGCGCGCATGCTGCGGGTCGAACGCGTTGAGCAGAAGATCGCGGCGGAATACCAGCACCAGCCCGGCCGACACCGCGGCGATCACGCCGCTTTCCAGCACGTCGCCCCAGGACACGCCGAGCATGTCGCCGAACAGGATGTGGTCGAGATGCACGGACGACTGGATCTTGGTGTAGAGCACGATGCCCAGCCCGAACATGCCGGAGAACACGATGCCCATGACCGTGTCCTCCTTGACCCGGCTGTTCTCCTTGAGGAAGCCGGTGGCGAGCGCGCAGACCATGCCGGCGGCGAAAGCGCCGATGGCGAGCGGGATACCGGCGATGTAGGCGAGCACCACGCCGGGCAGTACGGCGTGGCTGATGGCATCGCCCATCAGCGACCAGCCCTTGAGCACGAGGAAGCAGGACAGCAGCGCCATGGGTATCGCGACCAGCAGGGCGATGATGAAAGCCTGCTGCATGAAGCCGAAGGCGAAAGGCTGGAGGAGGAGATCGGTCATGCCGCGTCCTCCCGCAGCGCTTCCCGTGCCCGCCGGCGGGCCGCCAGCATGCCGTGCTTGGGTGCGAGGAAGAAGGCGGCGAGGAAGATCAGCGTCTGCGCCACCACGATGATGCCGCCGGTGGCGCCGTCGAGGAAATAGCTGGCATAGGCGCCGAAGAAGCTGGTGCCGGCGCCGATGGCGACGCTGAGCGCGATGAGCCGCGGAAAGCGGTCGGTCAAGAGATAGGCGGTGGCGCCGGGCGTCACCACCATGGCGATCACCAGGAAGGCGCCGACCGTCTGCAGGGCGGCGACCGTGCAGGCCGACAGCAGCGTGAAGAACACGATCTTCAGCAGGTCGGGGTTGAGACCGACCGAGCGCGCATGGTTCTCGTCGAAGAAAACGACCATGAGATCCTTCCATTTGGCGAGCAGCACGGCGAGCGAGATGCCGCCGATCAGCACGAGCTGCAGCGTGTCGGCCGGCGTCACGGCGAGGATGTTGCCGAGCACGATGGTCTGGATGTTCACCGAGGTCGGCGACAGCGACACCATGAACAGGCCGAGGCCGAAGAAGGAGGTGAAGATCAGGCCGATGATGGCGTCTTCCTTGAGCTTTGTGCGCTGGTTGAGGAAGAGCATCGCCCCCGCCGCAAGGCCGCCCGACAGGAAGGCGCCGAGCGAGAACGGCAGGCCGAGCATGTAGGCGCCGGCCACTCCCGGCACGATCGAATGCGAGAGCGCGTCGCCGATCAGCGACCAGCCCTTCAGCATCAGATAGGCGGAGAGGAAGGCGCAGACGCCGCCGACCAGAGCCGACACCCACATGGCGTTGACCATGTAGCCATAGCCGAACGGCTCCAGGAGCGTGGCGATCACCGGCCGGACTCCCCGGCGTCCGGCTCGTCACGCGGATCGGCGCCGCGGTCGTAGATGACGAAGGGGCGCTCGTCGTCGGTGAGCACGGTGACCGTGCGCGGGTCGGCGTCGTCATGCAGCTCGGCGCCGCCCAGCGTGAACTGCCGCAGCACGCCGCCGAAGGCCTTTTCGAGGTTGGCGTGGGTGAACACCTCCGCGGTCGGCCCGTAGCAGAGCACGGTACCGTTGATCAGCACGGCGCGGTCGCAGAAGCGCGGCACGCTGCCGAGATTGTGGGTAGAGACCAGCATCACCCGGCCCTCGTCGCGAAGCGACTGCAGGAGCGCGATGATCGCCTCCTCGGTGCGCACGTCGACGCCGGTGAACGGCTCGTCGAGCAGGATGATCTTTCCGTCCTGCGCCAGGGCGCGGGCGAGGAAGACGCGCTTCTTCTGGCCGCCGGACAGCTCACCGATCTGCCGCTTGCGGAAATCCGCCATGCCGACGCGCTTCAGGGCGGCGTCCACTGCCTCATGGTCGGCGGGGCGCGGCATGCGCAGGAAATTCATATGGCCGTAGCGGCCCATCATGATGACGTCCTCGACAAGAACCGGGAAGTTCCAGTCGACGTCCTCGCTCTGCGGCACATAGGCCACGGCGTTCTTGCGCAATGCCTCGGCCGCCGGCTCGCCGAGGATCGTCACCCGCCCCGCCGCCAGCGGGACGAAACCCATGATCGACTTGAACAGCGTCGACTTGCCGCTGCCGTTGATGCCGACCATGGCTGTGATGGTCCCGCGCGGTATCGCGAAACTCGCATTGCGTACGGCGGTGTGGCCGTTGCGGTAGGTGACCGTGACGTTCTCGACCGAAAGCCCGTCGGCGTCGATGGCTGGCGCGCGTCGCGCGCTGGCTAGGGGAGCATTCATTGCGACAGCGCTTTGGCGATGGTTTCCGTGGTGACGCGCATCATGTCGAGATAGGTCGGCACGGGCCCGTCGGCCTCGCTCAGGGAATCGACATAGAGCACGCCGCCATATTTTGCGCCAGTCTCGCGCGCCACCTGCTCGGCCGGATCGGGGGACACCGTGCTTTCGGAGAACACCGCCGGGATGTGGTTTGCCCGGACCGCGTCGATCACCTTGCGCACCTGCTGCGGCGTGCCCTGCTGGTCGGCGTTGATCGGCCAGAGATAGAGCTCCTTCAGGCCGAAATCGCGCGCCAGGTAGGAGAAGGCGCCTTCGCTGGTGACCAGCCAGCGACGTTCCCCGGGCACGGCGGCGAGGACCGTGCGGGCCGGCTCGACCGTCGCCCTGATCTTATCGACATAGGCCTTGGCGTTCGCCGCATAGACGTCGGCGTTCTCCGGATCGCGCTCGGCGAAGGCCTTGCGGATGTTCTCGACATAGATCACCGCGCCTTCCGGCGACATCCAGGCATGCGGGTTGGGCTTGCCGGTGTAGGGCCCCTCCGCAATGCTCATCGGCTCGATGCCCTCGGTCAGCACCGCGCTCGGCACGTCATCCAGATTGCCGAAGAATTTTTCGAACCAGAGCTCGAGGTTGAGACCGTTCCACAGGATGAGGTCGGCCTTCTGCGCGGCGATCAGATCGCCCGGCGTCGGCTGGTAGTTGTGGATCTCCGCGCCCGGCTTGGTGATCGAGACGACGTCGGCGGCATCCCCCGCGACGTTGCGTGCGATGTCGGCGATGACGGTGAACGTAGTGGCCACCAGCATCTTCTCGCCGCGGCTCTCCGCCTTGCCCTCGTCGGCTGGGGAGCAGGCGGCGAGCGCCGGCAAGGCGAGGAAAGCGGCAAGCAGCGTACGGCGGCGCATGGAATCTCCTTCGGTGACGCGGCCTGTGCCGCCCTTCATCGATAGCTAGCCACGCTCGCCGCCATTGTCAATGCAATTGCAAATCGTTTGCAAAACGCAGGATGCGAAAGCGGGCGGGCGGCATTGCAGCGACATGCCAAGCTTGACAATCCCGAGCCGCTTTCGTCTTCTTACGATGCGCTGCGGCAGGGCGCATCGGCTTCAGCCGGCTGGGCAATGCCCGCCTCCGAGTGACCGGAGGATTTCATGCCGAATCTCGAGAATCTCAGAAAACAGGCCAAGCAGTATGTGCGCTGGCACCGCGAGCGCTATTTTCCCGTCGCGGCGGCGATCAGCCATTGGCTGCCGCGTTTCGCCGGGCTGGGCGACCGCGCGGTGCTCGATGCCGAGTTCAAGCTCGCCGACGCGCAGGAACTGGTGGCGCGCAAGCAAGGCTTCGAGAGCTGGGCCGCACTGAAAGAAGGAGCCGCCATCACGGACGCGCGGGCAATGGAGCCCGGGTCGCGGCCGCTGCTGCTGGCTGCCGAGCCGCAGCTTTTCACGTCGGATATGGAAGCTGCCATCGGCTTCTACGTCCAGAAACTCGGCTTCGAGGTCGCTTTCTCCTACGGCAACCCGCCCTTCTATGCGCAGGTGTCCCGCGATGGGGTGCGGCTCAACCTGCGGCGTGTTCGAGGGCGGGTGTTCGACGAGAGCCTTCGCGACCGCGAGGCCGACGCCCTGTCCGCGACCATCGCGGTGGATGACGCCAAGGCGCTGTTCCTCGAATACCAGGACGCCGGCGTCCGCCTCCACCAGGCGCTCCGGAAGGAGCCGTGGGGAGCTTCGACGTTCATCGTCGCCGACCTGGACGGAAACCTCGTCTGCTTCGCGGGGTAGCGCGGCGCAGCACCCTGTTCGCCGCTTGCGAAAATCGCCCATGGCGACGCCGGCGACCTGTGGCTTTCGGACCGTTTTCTTTGCAACTGGCTGTCATCTGGCGCATAGTCGCGGCATGGTGAAGCACAAGACGATCAGGCCCGACTACGAGAAGGCGCTGCGCAAGGCTGGCGTGCGGATCACACGGCCGCGCAAGGTGATTCTCGGCATCCTGTCGGCGACGGACGACCACCCCGACGCGCTGGAGATTTTTCGGCGCTCCGTCGCGATCGACCCGGGCATCTCGCTGTCGACGGTCTACCGGACGATGAAGCTGCTGGAGGAGATGGGGGCGATCCATCGCCACGCCTTCGAGGGCGGCCCGTCCCGTTTCGAGCGGGCCGGCGGCGAGCACCACGACCACCTCATCGACATCGAGACCGGCGACGTCATCGAGTTCACGTCCGACCGCATCGAGCAATTGCAGGACGAGATCGCCAAGAAGCTCGGCTACGACGTCGTCCATCATCGCTTCGAGCTGTACGGCCGCAAGCGGCGGGCGTGACGCGGCCGACATCTGCGAACCGCCGACTCAGCGACTCGACCCGCCGCTGAAGGCCATGCGGAGCCCGAGCAGGATGACGAAACCGCCGGCGATCCGCTGCTGCCACAGTCCCACGCGGGGCCGCCGCATGATCCATGTGCCGAGCGTGCCGGCGGCAATTGCGTAGCTTCCAAGAACCAGCAGGCCGGTGACCTTCTGGGTGACGCCGAGCAGCAGCAATTGCAGCGTGACGGAGCCGCGGGCGGGATCGACGAACTGGGGGAGAAAGGCGATCATGAAGGTGATCGGCCACGGGTTCACCAGATTGGCGATCATGCCTTCACGGGCGGCGGCAAGCGGCTTTGCGACAGGGCGTGCCGGCGCTGCGTCCGGAGGCGGCGACAGCAGCAGCCTCGTGCCGAGCCAGACGAGATAGAGCGCTCCGGCCGATTGCAGCAGGCCCAGCATCCATGGATACGCCCGCACCAGCGACGCCACGCCGAGCGCGACAAGCGGCAACTGGACCACGCCGGCGCCCACGGTCATCCCGAGCACCGTGAACAAGGCGATCCTGCGTCCCTGCCCGATGCCCCGCGCCATGACCAGCATGCTGTCAGGACCGGGCGGCAATTGCAGCAGAATGACGGTTCCGCAAAACGCCGCCCACAAAGCCGGATTCATGGAACGCTCCTTTCGGAACAGCGCTCCAGGTGACGGTGCGCCCGGATACGTCAGGTAGAATTCGGGCCTGACATGTCAACGCGGGGCGCCGCCGCTCGCCTCGAATACGTTCGCCGGTTGACGAAGCCGCCGCCCGGCGCCAAAAAAGCGCCGCGGCGAGAGGCCGATGGATGAAGCAGCGGGAAAGACGATGGAAAAAGCCGAAATCGGCCTGATCGGCCTTGGCGTGATGGGATCGAACCTGGCGCTGAACATCGCCGAGAAAGGCCACCGCATCGCCGTCTTCAACCGCACGACCGCGCGCACCCATGAATTCGCCGCCGAGGCCGGCCCGCTGTCGGACATGATCGTGCCCTGCGACAGCATCGAGGCGCTGGCCGAGGCGATCCAGCCGCCGCGCCCGGTGATCATCATGACGCAGGCCGGCAAGCCGGTCGACGAGCAGATCGCGCTGCTGCGCGGCGTCCTGTCGAAGGACGACATCGTCATCGACGCCGGCAACGCCAATTTCCACGATACCATGCGCCGCTTCCACGAACTGGAGGGCACCGGCCTGACCTTCATCGGCATGGGCGTCTCCGGCGGCGAGGAGGGCGCACGCCACGGCCCATCGATCATGGTCGGCGGCACCGAGGACTCCTACAAGCGCATCGAGAAGGTGCTGCTCGACATCTCGGCGAAGTATCAGGACGAGCCCTGCGCCGCCTGGCTCGGTCCGAACGGCGCCGGGCATTTCGTCAAGACCGTCCATAACGGCATCGAATATGCCGACATGCAGATGATCGCCGAGATCTACGGCGTGCTGCGCGACGGCCTCGGCATGGCTCCGAAGGAGATCGGCAAGATTTTTGCCGGATGGAATGAGGGCCGGCTGAACTCCTACCTGATCGAGATCACCGCGGCGGTGCTCGCCGCCGACGACGAGAAGACCGGCAAGCCGATCGTCGAGGTGATCCTCGACCGCGCCGGCCAGAAGGGCACCGGAAAATGGTCGGTGATCGAGGCGCAGACGCTCGGCGTGCCGGCCACCGCCATCGAGGCGGCGGTGGCGGCGCGTGTGCTCTCCTCGCTGAAGGACGAGCGGCTGGCGGCGGAGGACGTCTACGGCGCCCGGCCGGCCGGGGGGTTCGGCGGCGACCGGGAGAAACTGCTCGCCGACCTGGAGCTGGCGCTGTTTGCCGGCAAGATCGCCGCCTATGCGCAGGGTTTTGCCGTCATGGACGCTGCCTCGCGCGAATTCTCCTGGAACATCCCGCTGCCGATGGTGGCAAAGATCTGGCGGGCCGGCTGCATCATCCGCTCGCAGTTCCTGGGCACGCTGGCCGAGGCGTTTTCGGCCGGCAAGGTCGCCAACCTGCTGATGGCGCCGGCCTTCGTGACGATGATGCGGGAGGCGCATCCCGCGCTGCGCCGCATCGTCGCCCAGGCGGCGGAAGCCGGCCTGCCGGTCCCGGCCCTGTCGTCCGCGCTTGCCTATTTCGACAGCTACCGGCAGGGCCGCGGCACCTCCAACCTGATCCAGGCGCAGCGCGACTTCTTCGGCGCGCACGGCTTCGAGCGGATCGACGAGCCCGGCGCGCATCACGGCCCGTGGGGGCTGTGAAGCCTTTCTCGTTCCAGGCTCGATATACGGCACCCAGCCCTGGGGAGGCGGGCGGCATGCATCGGAACCGGAAATTCCCTGGTACGGTCCGCGGCGATGGCGCTGCTTCAGCGGGAGGCACCCGCGATCCGCTCGTAGATCGGCCGGGACACGGTCATGCCGTCGCGCTCCGCGGCCTGCCGCGCCCGCGCCTTGGCCGGACCGGGGATGTGGACGCCGTAGTCGGCGGATAGACGGTCGAGCTGCGCGTCAAGCCGCCGGGAAAAATCCGGATCGAGCAAGGCCGGAGCGATCGCCAGCACGAACAAGCCGCTTCCGGGATTTTCGCTGCCCTCCGAGATCGAGTGCGCATCGAGCGACCAGTTTGCACCCGACAGGCCGGCAGCCAGCACCTCCACCATCAGCGCGATGTTGGCGCCGCGCGCCCCGCCGAAGGCGAGCAGCGCGCCCTTCATCGCCTCGTTCGGGTCGGTCGTCGGACTGCCCTCGGCGTCCACGGCCCAGCCCTCCGGGATCGGGCGTCCGTCGCGCGCGGCCTGGCGGATGTTGACGAAGGCGGTGGCGCTGGAGGACTGGTCGATCAGCAGCGGCGGGCCGTCCTCGACCGGTGCGGCGAAGGCCAGCGGATTGGTGCAATAGACCGGCTTCGTGCCGCCGGAGCCGGCGATCAGCGCCGGGCCGTTGGTAGCGGCAAGGCCGACGAGGCCGGCTTCCGCCAGACGCGCCGCGAACTGGCCGAGCGCGCCGCAGGTGTAGGCGTTTTTCTGCACGAACAGTGCCAGCCCGAAATTGCGGGCGGTGGCGACGAGATCGTCGAAGGCGCGGTGGAAGCCGGTGTGGGCGGCGCCCTTGCCAGCGTCGCAGAGGATGAGGGCCGGGGCCGGCCGGGTGATCACTGGCTCCGCCTGGCCATTTATGCGGCCGTCGCGCAGCGAATCGAGATAGTCGACGTAATGCGCAAGGCCGACGGACGCTTGCCCCTCCGCCTCGGCGCGCACCGCCGCCTCGGCGATCGAGCGGGCCGTCTCCGCACTGGCGCCGAGGCGCATGGCCGCAGCCTCGCAGAGCGAGAGGGCGTCCTCGAGGGCGAGCAGCACGGTGTCGCTCATTGCATTGTCATCCCGGGCGCGTGGGTATCCGCGCCTCCAGCTTTCGAAACAGGAAGACCAGAACAGCCGTGATCGCCATATAGACCAACGCCAGCAGGAGCAGCGGTTCGTAAGTGATGAAGGTCTCCTGCCGCACGCGCGAGGATACGGAGAAGATGTCGACCATGGTGATGGTCGCGACCAGCGGCGTGGCCTTGAGTTGCAGCACGGTTTCGCCCGCCAGCGTCGGCAGCGCGCGATAGGTTGCCTGCGGCAGCCAGATGCGGCGCAGAATCTTCCAGCGGCTCATGCCGAAGGCGCGCGCCGCCTCGAGCTGTCCACGCGGCACGCCGGCGAAGGCGCCGCGCATCACCTCGCCCTCGTAGCCGGCATAGGACAGCGTGAGAGCGAGAACGCCGTATGGCCATGCCTGGCGCAGATACGGCCAGAGGAAGGATTCGCGGATCCAGGGAAATTGCGGGAACAGCGCACCGAGGCCGAAATAAAGCAGCCAGAGCTGCAGCAGCAACGGCGTGCCGCGGATGATCGTGCAGAAGGTTCTTGCCGGCACCGCCAGCCAGATCGGGCCGGTGACCTGCACCAGCCCCAGCGGCACCGCGAGCATGAAGCCGAGAACGACGCTGACGACCAGCAGCCAGATCGTGCGCCATATGCCCTGGACGGCGAGCCAGGCATAGTTCGGTATCCAGTCCCAGCGCATGAAGACGGCCGCGCAGACGACGATCGCCAGGGCGATGGCGATCAGCACGATGCGGTGCGGCTGCAGCCAGCCGAGCACCCGCTGGCGGGTGGTGACGTTGACGACGAGCGCGCTCACCGGCCGCTCCCCGCGAAGGACGGCATGCCGCGGCGCGTCCGGCGTTCGGCGCGGGCGAGGATGACCTGGGAAAGCAGGGTCACGACCAGGTAGATGCCGCCGGCGGCCAGGAAGAAGGTGAAATAGGCTTTCGTGGCGCCCGCCGCCTGGCGCGTCGCCTGGGTCAGCTCGCCGAAGCCGACGACGGCGAGCAGAGCCGTGTCCTTGGTGGCGATCAGCCAGAGATTGGCGAGGCCCGGAATGGCGAAGGGCACCATGGCAGGCAGGGTGATGCGCCTCATCAGCGTCCAGGGCGACATGCCGTAGGCGCGCCCGGCCTCGATCTGGCCCTGCGGGATGGCAAGGATGGCGCCGCGCAGCACCTCGGTCGAATAGGCTCCCTGCACGATGGCGAGCACGCCGATGCCGGCGGCCAGGCCGCTTATGTCGACCGGCGGATAGCCAAGCATGTCCATCAGCCGGTTGATCAGATCGGTGCCAGCGTAATAGAGCAGCAGGATCAGCACCAGTTCCGGCACGGCGCGCACCAGCGTGGTGTAGACCTCGAGCAGGTCGCGCGTGACCGGGCCGCCATAAAGCTTGCCGAAGGCGCCGGCGATGCCGATCAGCAGGCCGATGCCGAAGGCGCCTGCGGCGATGATCAGCGAGTTGACGAGGCCGCGCAGCAGCACCGCGCCCCAGCCGGGCGGACTGTACGACAGCAGCTCGAGGGAACTCGCTCCGAAAAGGTGCAGCAGGTCTATGGGCCCGTCCCCCGCATGACTGTCGAAAAACGGCGAGCCGGCCCGCCGCCCAGGCACTCCGCCCTGCCCATAAGGGATGGGCAGGGCGGAGTTCGATCAGTTCGTCTGGCCTTCGGCGCCGTAGACGTCGAAGTCGAAATACTTCTTGGTGATCTCGGCATATTTGCCGTTGTCGCGGATCGCCTTGATGCCGGCGTTGAGCTTGTCCTTGAGTGCGGCATCGTCCTTGCGCACGCCGGCGCCGACGCCGGGGCCGAGCACCTCGTCATCCGGGGCGACATAGCCCTTCATGTCGCAGCAGGCCTTGCCGGCATCCGACTTGAGAAACGCGTCGAGGGCGATCGAATCCGCCTGGGTCGCGTCGATGCGGCCGGCGGTGAGATCCTGGTTGGCCTCGTCCTGGGTCTGGTATTCCTTGATCTCGGCGGCCTCGGTGAAGTGCTTCTTGGCGTAGGCGGCGTGAACGGTGGACACCTGCACGCCGATGATCT
Source organism: Kumtagia sp. (assembly GCF_059502445.1). Classification (NCBI taxonomy): domain Bacteria; kingdom Pseudomonadati; phylum Pseudomonadota; class Alphaproteobacteria; order Hyphomicrobiales; family Phyllobacteriaceae; genus Kumtagia; species Kumtagia sp. The sequence goes on along the minus strand of NZ_JCACER010000015.1, from coordinate 30,433 downwards.
TGTCCTTGAGACCTTCCGGCGTCGCATCGAACTTCGCGTCCTTCGAGCCGATGACGGCCGTCGGCGTGTTGTAGTACTTGTCCGAGAAGTCGATCGTCTTCTTGCGCTCGTCGGTGATCGACATCGAGTTCATGATCGCGTCGATCTTCTTGGTGCCGAGCGCCGGGATGAGGCCGTCCCACGGGATCGGCGTCAGCACGCAGTCGAGCTTCTGCTCGGCGCAGATGGCGTTGATGATCTCGACCTCCCAGCCGCCCCAGCTGCCGGAGGCATCCTGCGACCAGAACGGCGGATAGGCTTCGGGCGAGAAGCCGATCTTGACCTGCTCGGCCTGGGCGACGCCCGCGCCGAGCGCGAGGCCGACAGTCACGGCAAGACCTGCCAACAGTTTCTTCATGACGATATCTCCCATTCTTGTTTTCTCCGACCCCCTTCTCCGCGGCTCAATGGATGTTGCGGAGAAACTGCTTCAGGCGCTCGGACTTCGGCGCGCCGAAAATCTGCTCGGGCGGACCTTCCTCCTCGACCAGCCCGTTATAGAGATAGACCACGTGGGTCGCCACGCGACGCGCGAACTTCATCTCGTGGGTGACCAGCACCATGGTGCGGCCCTCCTGCGCCAGGTCGGCGATGACCTTCAGGACCTCGCCGACGAGCTCGGGATCGAGCGCCGAGGTCGGCTCGTCGAACAGCATGACGCGCGGCTGGATGGCGAGCGCGCGGGCGATGGCGCCACGCTGCTGCTGGCCACCCGACATGAAGGCCGGATAGACGTCGCGTTTGTCCGCCAGGCCGACGCGGTCCAGCAGCTTTTCGGCAACCGCGACCGCTTCGTCGCGCCCGACGCCGAGAACGTGGATCGGCACTTCGATCACGTTCTCCAGCAGGGTCATATGGCTCCACAGGTTGAAGCTCTGGAACACCATGCCGAGGCGCGAGCGGATTCTTTCGATCTGCCGCCGGTCAGCGGGCACCGAGCCGCCATGGCCGTCGGGCTTCAGCCTGATCTCCTCGCCGTTGACGCGGATCAGGCCGCTGCTCGGATTCTCCAGGCAGTTGATGCATCTGAGCAGCGTCGACTTGCCCGAGCCGCTGCCGCCGATGATGGCGACCACCTCGCCGTCGCGCGCCGACAGCGAGACGCCCTTCAGCACGTGAAGGTTGCCAAAGCTCTTGTGCAGGTTCTCGATGTGGATGGCTTCGGCGGCAGCCTTGCCGCCGGTTTCGATCGACGCGTCGCTCTTCGTCGCGGTCATGAACGACCGCCCCCATACGCTACCATCAAACGCCGGTGCACTTTTACGCAACCTCGGCCTTGTTCCCCGCCGCAGAATGGACTTTCCGCATCGTCTGCGTCAACCCGCCATCGCCGAGCGGTGAACCGGCGTGTTCGAGCCTCGCCACGCTGCCTTGCGGCCCTGGCCACTGAAGAAGTCGGGAAGACGGGCGGCCGCAGGATCGCTCATCTGAATTTTATATGCGACCTTTCGGCCGCCCGTCCGGTGCTTCTTCGCCGCTTCATTTCCGGGTCATGGGATCGTACTCACTACTCCGACTTGAGTGTCGCCGGCGATATCCCGCTCATGACGGCTCCTGAGGCCATACCGGAGCCCCGTCCCGCTCATTCGTCGGGATCGTTAGAAACTCTGAAGCAGCGCCGGCTCTCGCGGCCACGTTAGCCGCTACCTTCCGGACACCGATCCCTCCCCGCAAACCACCGTCATGATCGGCGTTCCCGCAGAAGGGACTGGGTGAAACCATAAAGGAGGCGGAGGGGATGGGGATAAAGTGGAGCGGGATTTTCGTGACGAAGGCGATAATCCATTGGAAAGTCAGGGCAATATATCTGACTGCGCGATTTTTCATCCCCCTCGGTGGAGTGCGCCTGGACGGCCATCGAGCAAGTGCCAGGCGCCGTCGCGGTTCCAGCCGCAACGCCGGGCGCCCCGCGGTCAACAGGGTTGCATATGCGGAAAAACCGCCCCGTCTGGCCGATTTCGCCCTGGGAGCGCATGGTCAGGCTCCATCTTGCAATCGCGGATGCCGCGAACGCCAAGGCGAATGCCGGTGCTGGCCCTTGCGGCCCGTGTTCGCGCGTGGATACTGGCCGGCAAGGACAGAACCGGAGGGACCGCGTGGATACTGCAGTGGCGACGGCCTTCGGATCGCAGTCGATGGCGGCGCCACTCAGACGGGTGCTGATGCGCCGCGCCGCTTCGGCCATGCGCGGCGCCGACGCGAAACGCTGGCACTACGGGCCTGGCTTCGACGCCGGCCGGGCGGCGGCGCAGCATGAGGCGCTGGCGGAGCTGGTGGCGGCGTCGGGCGCCGAGATCACGTGGCTCGACGACAAGGAGGACGGGCTGGCCGATTCCGTCTTCACCCATGATCCGTCGCTGGTGACCGACCATGGCGCCGTCATCCTGTCGATGGGCAAGGTTTTGCGCGAGCCGGAACCGGCGCTGCATGAAGCCGCCTATCGCCGCCTCGGCATTCCCATCCTCGGCAGGATCGAGGCCCCCGGCCAGGTCGAGGGCGGCGACTGCGTCTGGGTCGACCGCACCACGCTCGCCATCGGCCGCGGCGTACGCAGCAACCAGGCCGGCATCCAGCAGATGGCCAATCTGCTGACGCCGCACGGCATCTCCGTCTACGGCTTCGATCTGCCGCTGTGGCACGGCGAAGAAGCCTGCCTGCACCTGATGTCGGTGATCAGCCCGCTCGCCGACGATCTGGCGCTGGTCCATGCGCCGCTGCTGCCGGCGCCCTTCTACCAGATGCTGAAAACCAAGGGCATCCGGCTGGTCGAAGGCGACGCCGACGAGTTTTCTGCTTCCAACGGGCTCAGCCTCAACGTGCTGCCGACCGCCCCCTACGAGGTGATCGCCGTGGCAGGATTTCCGAAGACGGCGGCGGCGATGGAGGCGGCGGGATGCACGGTGAAAACCTTCGCGGCGGATGCGTTGTGCATCGCCTGCGAAGGCGGGCCGACCTGCCTGACGCGGCCGGTGCTGAGGGGATGAGCGCGCTGCGCCAGCTATCCCTCCCCCTTGAGGGGAGGGTGGCCGCGAAGCGGCCGGGTGGGGTCGCCGAGGCAGTGCTCTACGTTCTTTCCGCGTCGAGGCAGTTGAGGTTACCCCACCCGCCTCGCTTCGCTCGGCACCCTCCCCTCAAGGGGGAGGGAAGCTAATGACCACCGTCGGCGAAGCTCTCATCAGCCTGCTCGAACGCCATGGCGTCGACACCGTATTCGGCATTCCCGGCGTGCACACGGTCGAGCTCTATCGCGGGCTGGCCGGCTCGAAGATCCGCCACGTCACGCCGCGCCACGAGCAGGGCGCCGGCTTCATGGCCGACGGCTACGCGCGCGCCTGCGGCAGGCCGGGCGTCGCCTTCGTCATCACCGGCCCCGGGCTGACCAACGCCCTCACCGCCATGGCGCAGGCACGCGCCGACTCGATCCCGATGCTGGTGATCTCGGGCGTGAACGCCTCGAAGACGCTCGGCAAGGGTCTTGGCTACCTGCACGAGCTGCCCGACCAGCGCGGGCTGGCCGCGAAGGTGGCGCTGTCGTCGACCCGGGTGGAGGACGCCGCCGGCCTGCAGCCGGCGATCGACCGCGCCTTCGCGCAGTTCAGGACCGGCCGGCCGGGGCCCGTGCATGTCGAGATTCCGCTGGACGTGATGGGCAGGCCCGCCGTGCCCCTCAAACCCATAGAGACGGCCGAGCCGCCCCTGCCGGACCATGCGGCGGTCGTTGCCGCGGCGCGCCTGCTGACGCAGGCGGCGCGGCCGACGATTCTTGCCGGCGGCGGCGCCCGGCATGCCGAGGCACAGCTTGTCGCCATGGCCGGACGCCTGGACGCGCCGGTGGTGCTGACGGTGAATGCGCGCGGCCTCCTGCATGGCCATCCGCTGGCGGTGCCCGCCAGCCCCAGCCTGAAGCCGGTGCGCGACCTGATCGACGGCGCCGATCTGGTGCTGGCGATGGGCACCGAATTCGGGCCGACGGACTACGACATGTACGCCGACGGCGGCTTTTCCTTGCCGGCTAATCTTGTCCGGGTCGACATCGACGCCGAGCAGTTGGACCGGCATCCGGCTGACGTCAAGCTGGAGGCCGACAGCGCCGCCGGGCTGGAGGCGATCCTCACGGCCCTTTCGGACCGCGCCCGTCCCTCCGGCACGTCGAACGGAGGCGACCGCGCCGAAAAATGCCGCCGCGCCGCGCGCGCCGAACTGGCGCAGCTGGGGCCGGGGCTGCCGGCGCAACTGGAGGCGGTGGAGGCCATCCGCGACGCGCTGCCGGGCGCGCTGATCGTCGGCGATTCGACGCAGCCGGTCTATGCCGGCAACCTCTATTACGACCACGACCGGCCGGGCGGCTGGTTCAACGCCGGGACCGGCTATGGCGCGCTGGGCTACGGACCGCCGGCGGCGATCGGCGCGGCGCTCGCCCGCCCGGACCTGCCGGTGGTGTGCCTCAGCGGCGACGGCGGTTTCCAGTTCACGCTGCCGGAGGTCGCCGAGGCGGTCGAAAGCAGGGCGGGCGTCGTCTTCGTCATCTGGAACAATCGCGGCTATCGCGAGATCGAGGTGTCGATGCGCGACGCCGGCGTCGAGCCGGTCGGCGTGTCGCCGGCACCGCCGGATTTCGAGAAGATCGCGGCGGCCTATCGCCTGCCCTATGCAAGGGTGACGAACGCTGCCGATCTCGCCTCGGCGCTTCGCGCGGCGTCCCCGCTGCCCGCGATGATCGAATATTTCGTGCCCTGACCGCCTGCGAGGACGCCCCTTGCACGTAACAAGCCCGCCGGGTCGCCCCGGCGGGCTGGCACTGGATCGGAATGGGCTTCAGTGTCTGGAGAGCCAGCCGTCGATGTCGCGTTCGACATCGTCCTGCGCCTTGCCGTAGCGCTCCTGAAGCCGGCCGGCCAGCTGCTTGCGGTTGCCCTTGATCACGTCGAGGTCGTCATTGGTGAGCTTGCCCCACTGCTCCTGCAGCTTGCCCTTGAACTGCTCCCAATTGCCTTCAACCTGATTCCAATTCATGTCGCATCTCCTGGTTGTTCTTCCAGCGCTTGCCGCGCCGGTCGGACGATCAACGAACCAGGCGGAGGGAGGTTCCCGGCGATCCCGGTAACGAAAAATCCCGCCGGATCGCTCCGGCGGGGCCTTTTTTCGCTTGATGCCGCGGCCGGACCGGCCGCGATGCATTAGAGCAGGATGAGTTGGACGGAGTTCTTCATCCTGCTCCAACTCCTTGTCCTACCGCATGATCTTGTCCGAAAAGTCTGCAACTTTTCGGGATCATGCTCTAGTTGCCGCGGTTCTTGAGCGCGGCGCCCAGGATGTCGCCGAGCGAGGCGCCGGAGTCGGTCGAGCCGTACTGGGCGACCGCCTCCTTCTCCTCGGCGATCTCCAGCGCCTTGATCGAGACCTGAACCTTGCGGGTCTTCTTGTCCCAGGCGATGACGCGGGCGTCGAGCTTCTGGCCGACCGAGAAGCGCTCGGGGCGCTGCTCGTCGCGGTCGCGCGACAGGTCGGCGCGGCGGATGAAGCTGTCCAGGCCGCTCTCGACCAGGCGAACCTCGAGACCGCCATCCTTGACGCCGGTGACCTCGCAGGTGACGACCGCGTTCTTGCGCTGGTCACCGGCCGCCTCGCCGGCATTGGAGGCGCTGCGCTGCAGCTGCTTGATGCCCAGCGAGATGCGCTCCTTGTCGATGTCGACGTCGAGCACCTGCGCCTTCACCATCTGGCCGCGCTGGTACTCCTCGATGACCTGCTCGCCCGGACGGGACCAGTCGAGGTCGGAGAGGTGGACCATGCCGTCGACATCGCCGTCGAGGCCGATGAACAGGCCGAACTCGGTCTTGTTCTTGACCTCGCCCTCGACCTCGGAGCCGACCGGATGGTTGCGGGCGAAGGCCTGCCACGGATTCTCCAGCGTCTGCTTGAGGCCGAGCGAGATGCGGCGCTTGGCCGGATCGACCTCGAGCACCACAACGTCGACCTGCTGCGAGGTCGACAGGATCTTGCCCGGATGCACGTTCTTCTTCGTCCACGACATTTCCGAGACGTGGATGAGGCCCTCGATGCCCGGCTCCAGCTCGACGAACGCGCCGTAGTCGGTGATGTTGGTGACCGTGCCGGTGATCTTCTTGCCGATCGGGAACTTGGTGCCGATGTCGGACCACGGATCGCTCTCGAGCTGCTTCATGCCGAGCGAGATGCGGTGCGTCTCCTGGTTGATGCGGATGATCTGCACCTTGACCGTCTGGCCGATGTTGAGGATCTCGGTCGGATGGTTGACGCGGCGCCATGCCATGTCGGTGACGTGCAGCAGGCCGTCGATGCCGCCGAGGTCGACGAACGCACCGTAGTCGGTGATGTTCTTGACGACGCCCTCGACCACCTGGCCCTCTTCGAGGTTCTGCACGATCTCCGAGCGCTGCTCGGCGCGGCTCTCCTCGAGCACGGTGCGGCGCGACACGACGATGTTGCCGCGGCGGCGATCCATCTTGAGGATCTCGAAGGGCTGCGGGTTGTGCATCAGCGGGGTGACGTCGCGGATCGGACGGATGTCGACCTGCGAACGCGGCAGGAAGGCCACGGCGCCGTCGAGATCGACGGTGAAGCCGCCCTTGACCTGGTTGAAGATGACGCCTTCGACGCGCTCGCCCTTGTTGAACTTCTCTTCGAGCTTGACCCAGCTCTCTTCGCGGCGGGCCTTGTCGCGCGACAGCATGGCTTCGCCCAGCGCGTTCTCGATGCGCTCGACATAGACCTCGACGCGGTCGCCGACCTTCATCTGGCCGTCCTTGGCCTTGGCGCCGAATTCCTTCAACGGCACGCGGCCCTCGACCTTCAGGCCGACGTCGATGATGGCCATGTCCTTTTCGATGGCCGTGATGACGCCGCGGACGACCTGGCCTTCACCGGAATGGCCGCTGGAAAACGACTCGTCGAGAAGGGCGGCGAAATCGTCGCGGGTGGGATTGGATTGGGACATTGTTTCTCCTGGATGGCCTCGCGTCTGTCGCGAGGCGGCGCCGTCGGTTGGTGTTGCGTTGGCCTGCCGGCTTTCCCGGGTTTCGAAACCCTGGGCCGCTCGCAAGCGGCCGGACCGGCGCATGGGAATGCTGGCAGGCTGGTTCATGCCCGAGGCGGGATCGGCGAGAAATCTCCGGAAGGAGACCGGCCGTGCCCGTCAGGCTCTGTCTCTCTTGGCAAGGACGTCGTCCACGATCGCCCGCGCCGCCTGAAACGCGGCTTCTATAGACATTTCGGACGTGTCGAGCAAGTGCGCGTCGGCGGCGGGCCGCAGCGGCGAGTCGGAGCGCCCCATGTCGCGCTCGTCGCGGCGCCTTATGTCGTCGAGGATTTCGGCGAGCGCGGCGGTGCCGCCGCGCGCCTCGATGTCGCGCAGCCGGCGCGCCGCGCGCACCTCGGCGCTGGCGGTGACGTAGAGCTTGACCGCGGCGTCGGGGCACACGACCGTGCCGATATCGCGGCCGTCGAGCACCGCGCCGCCGGGCTGAGCGGCGAAGGCGCGCTGCTTTTCGACGAGGATTTTGCGCACGTCCGGGATCACCGCAACCTTCGACGCCGCGTCGGCCACCGCATGGGCCGACAGCGCATGCTTGTCGAGATTGCCGAGATCGACCTGTCTTGCCGCCTCGACGGCATGCGCCGCGTCGTCGAGCGGCCAGCCTTTCTCCAGCATCCTGTGCGCCACGGCGCGGTAGGTAAGCCCGGTGTCGAGATGGCCGAGGTGAAAATAGTCGGCGATGCGGCGGGCCAGCGTACCCTTGCCGGAGGCGGCGGGGCCGTCGATGGCGATGGTGAGAATCTGGGTCATGGCGGCGCTTGAAGCGGAGATGCGCCGAAAAGGCAAGAGCCCCGACATTCCCTAACGGCAAGGGCACTGGACACGTCGCGGGATGCCGATATTGTTGGCCTCGAGGATGGAGCCATGCGTTGTGGCGACGGCAGCTGCCAGATGGCCTGCCGCGTCAGCAATGTGCGGTCAATATGGGAGGAAGCTTGATGAGACTTGGAGCCTTTCTGGCCGGGGTTTCGGCCTTTTGCGCGGCTGCCGGCGTGCCGGCATTCGCGCAGGACAAGCCGTTTGCCGGCGTTACCGTGAACGTCATCACCCAGACCGGAGCGATCCAGGAGCCGCTGCAGCGGCGCGCGCCCGACTTCGAGGCGCTCACGGGCGCCAAGGTCAACGTCATCGCCGTGCCGTTCTCGGATCTGTACCAGAAGATCCTCACCGACTGGGCGAGCGGCACCAATTCGGTCGACGCTGCCGTGTTCGCGCCGCAATGGATGGTCGACTACATCGCCGGCGGCTATCTCGAGGACCTGACGGCGCGCATCGAGGGCGACAAGGACATCAAGGAGGACGATGTCGGCGCGTTCTTCCGCGACTTCTCGCAGAAGTACAGCGGCAAGACCTACATGATCACCCTCGATGGTGATTTCCACATGATGTATTACCGCAAGGACGTGCTCGACGCCGCCGGGCAGAAGGTGCCGACGACCTGGGACGAGTATCTCGCGGTCGCCAAGGCCGTCCACGGCCAGGACATGAACGGCGACGGCAATCCGGACTTCGGCTCGTGCATCGCCAAGAAGCGCAACGCCCAGAGCTACTGGTTCGTCACCGACGTGGTCGGCTCGATGACGCAGTCCAAGGGCACCAGCCAGGGCACGTTCTTCAACACCAAGGACATGACGCCGCTGGTCAACAACGACGCCTTCCGCAAGGCGCTCGACTTCCTGTCCGAATCGACGAAATACGGGCCGCCGGACGAGCTCAACCTCGACGTCTCCGACACCCGCCCGCTGTTCGCGTCGGGCCGCTGCGCGCTCAACCTCGACTGGGGCGACGTCGGCACCATCTCCATCGATCCCAAGCAGTCGAAGGTTCAGGGCAAGTGGGGCGCCGCCATCATGCCGGGCGCCGGGGAGGTGCTCAACTGGGATACCGGCAAGCTCGAGGCCTGCACGCCGGAAATCTGCCCGCATGCCGTCGACGGCGTGAACCACGCCCCGTTCGCGGCCTTCGGCGGCTGGGGCGGCGGCATCAACGCGGCGGCCGATCCCAAGGTGAAGGATGCCGCCTACGCCTACTTCTCCTTCATGACCCAGCCGGCCCAGTCCAACGCCGACGTCACCGTCGGCGGCACCGGCTTCAACCCCTACCGGACCTCGCAGCTCAGCTACAGCGACCTGTGGAAGGGCGCCGGCATGACGGAAGAGGAGGCCAAGGTCTATCTCGGCGCCATCAACCAGAGCATGAGCAGCCCGAACATGATCCTCGACCTGCGCATCCCGCAGAACCAGAAGTACCAGCAGGTGGTGCTGGACGAGGCGGTGTCGCGCTTCCTGGCCGGCGAGATCGACAAGGAAGCGACGGTCAAGGCCGTCGAGGACGGCTGGAACGAGCTGAACGACGAGATCGGCAAGGACGAGCAGCTCGAACTCTACAAGGCGACGATCGGAGCCAAGTAGGGCATGATCCCGAAAAGTGCAGACTTTTCGGACAAGATCATGCGCAAAACAAGGAGATAGGGCGGAATGCCGATTCATCTTGATCGCATTCCGCTCTGTACGTCCGCAGCGAACGACCCGGCACGGTGCGAGCCGCGCCGGGTTCCCCCGCCCTCCGCATACGGCCGCTGATGACCGCAACCGCCGGTACCATGACCCAACCTCCCCACCGGCTCGGCTGGGCGGAGTGGCTCGATCGGCATTCCGGGCGCATCATGGTGATGCCGGCAGTGGTCGTGCTGCTGTGCTTCGCGATCTTTCCGCTGATCATCTCGGCCTATCTGTCGCTGTCGCGTTTCGCGCTGGCGCCCGGCGGCTTCACGCTGCGCTTCATCGGCTTCGCCAATTTCCGCAAGCTGCTGACCGGATCGCAGCAATACCACCTGCTGGGCGCGTTCGGCACGCTGGGCATTGTCCAATGGATCATCCTGGCCGCGACCGCCGCCGGGCTGCTCTTCCTGCTGGTCCGTTATTTCAGCGGCAGCCCGACCGTGGTGGGGACGCTCGGGCGCCTGGTGTCGGCCGCCATGGCGATGGCCCTCATCACGCTGGCCGCCCTCACTTTCGCACAGGGCGGCGTCCCCGGAACCGTGGTCACCACGCTGCTTTACGTATTCGTCGGCGTCGCCGTGCAGTTCGCGCTCGGGCTCGGCCTGGCGCTGCTCTGCGGCCAGGCGACGCGCGGCCGCAACTTCTTCCGCGTGCTGTTCTTCATTCCGCTGATGGTGACGCCGGTCGGCATCGCCTACACCTTCCGCATGCTGGCCGACATGCAGAAGGGCCCGTTCGCGCCGCTGCTCCAGGCCTTCGGGATCGGCGAGTGGTCCTGGGCGACGGAAGCATGGTCGGCGCGTCTGATGGTGCTGGTCGGCGACACCTGGCAGTGGACGCCCTTCATGTTCATCGTGCTGCTGGCGGCGGTGGAGAACCAGCCGCGCGACCAGGTCGAGGCGGCGCGGCTCGACGGCGCCAACGGTTTCCAGATTTTTCGCGACATCACCTGGCCGGCCATCGCCCCGATCGCGGCGACGGTGGTGCTGATCCGGCTGATCGAGGCATTCAAGATCATCGACCTGCCCAACGTCCTCACCGGCGGCGGCCCCGGCCTGGCGACCGAATCGATGACGCTGCACTCCTTCATCGCCTGGCGTACGCAGGACCTCGGCGGGTCCGCGGCCGTCGGCTACATGCTGCTGTTCATCTCCACGGTGGTCTGCGTGTCTTTCTTCAACTTCGCGGTCCGGCCGGCGCGCCGGTTCGAAGCATGAGCGCGGAGAAGCGCCCCCTCACGCGCCGGCTGTTCGAGCCGGCCTCGCTCGACAGCCAGGCGCCGGCCGCGAAATTCATCACCTATGCCTTGCTGATCCTGTGGTCGCTGGTGGTTCTGGTGCCGCTCTACTGGGTGCTGATCACCTCCTTCAAGGGCCCGGGCGAGGTCGACAACGGACCCTTCTACATCCCCTTCGTCGACTTCCAACCCTCGCTCGCGGCGTGGGATTTCATGCTGCTGCAGAACTACACGCTCGGCCCCTACCTCAATTCGGTGGTGGTGGCGCTGGTCAGCACGATGCTTGCCGTGCTGATCGGCTCGCTTGCCGCCTATGCGCTGGTGCGCATCCGCTTCCGGGTGAAGCTGGCAGGCGTCGCCGTCTTCCTGATCCTGCTCGTCGCCGTCATCGTTGCGGTCGCAACCTTCGGGGTGCCCTGGGAGATAGCCGTCGCCGTCGCCGCCGCGCTGTTCCTGACCGCGCTCTTCACCTTCGTCGCGCGCACCAGGCTGGCGCTCGGCAACAACGACATCGAGTTCTGGATCATCTCCAACCGCATCATGCCGCCGATCGTCGCCGTGCTGCCGATCTATGTGATGTTCCAGCAGCTCAGGATGCTCGATACCCAGGCCGCGCTGATCGCCACCTACACCGCCGTCAACTTGCCGATCGTGGTGTGGCTGACGCGCGACTTCTTTGCCGGCATTCCGCTCGACCTCGAGGAGAGCGCCGAGATCGACGGCGCCTCGAAGTTCCGCGTGTTCTTCACCATCGCGCTGCCGCTGGTGCGGTCCGGACTCGTCGCCACGTTCCTGCTGGTGCTGATCCTCGCCTGGAACGAATACCTGCTGGCGCTCTTCCTCTCCAATGCCAACGCCCAGACCATGCCGGTGCTGGTGTCGGCGCAGAACACCACCCGCGGCCCGCAATGGTGGAACATGTCGGTGCTGATCGTCGTGATGATCGCGCCGGTCGTGGTCATCGCCAGCGTGCTGCAGAAGCACATAGCCCGGGGTCTGCTGGTCGGGGCGATAAAGGGCTAGGCGATGCAGGTCACGCTTTCGGACATCCACAAGTCGTTCGGCGCCGTGCAGGTGGTCAAGGGGCTCGACCTGACCATCGAGGACGGCGAGTTCCTGGTGCTGCTCGGCCCGTCGGGTTGCGGCAAGACGACAGCGCTGCGCATGGTTGCCGGGCTGGAATCGGCGACGTCCGGCCAAATCCTGATCGGCGCGCGCGACGTCACCAACGTGCTGCCGAAGTACCGCGACGTGGCGATGGTCTTCCAGTCCTACGCGCTCTATCCGCACATGACGGTGGCGCAGAATATCGGCTATCCCCTGAAGCTGCGGAAGGTGCCGCAGGCGGAGCGCGACGCGGCGGTGCGCAACGCCGCCGTCAAGGTGGATCTGGAAGAATACCTCGACCGCTATCCGCGCCAGTTGTCGGGCGGGCAGCGACAGCGCATCGCGCTTGCCCGCGCCATGGTGCGGCGGCCGAGCGTGTTCCTGATGGACGAGCCGCTGTCCAATCTCGACGCCAAGCTGCGCGGCCACATGCGCGCGGAGCTGAAGCGCCTGCAGGCCGAGCTCGGGGTGACGACGATCTACGTCACGCATGACCAGGTCGAAGCCATGACCCTGGCGCACCGGGTTGCGATCATGAACAAGGGCGTCGTCCAGCAGGTCGCGAGCCCGCGCACGATCTACGAGGATCCCGCAAACCTGTTCGTGGCGGGCTTCATCGGCGCGCCGCCGATGAACTTCCTGCGGGGCGATCTCGCGGACCGCCACTTCGCCTTCCCGGAAGGGCGCTTCGCCGTTACCGTCAACGAAACCAGGCGCAATGTGACCGCCGGGATAAGGCCCGAAGACTGTACCGTGACCAGCCCGTCGGGAGGCAGGATATCTGCGCGGGTGTACTCGCTGGAGCTCATGGGCGACCACACGCTGGTGACATGCCGGCTGGGCGACGACTATGTGACCGTGAAGGCCGACAAGCTGGCGCAATACGCCATGGACGAGCCGATCGGCATCGCCTTCAAGAACGAGGCGCTGTTCCTGTTCGATACCGAGACAGGGGAGAGGATCCGCAGCCGCGCCGCGGTGGCGCCGGCGGCGTGATGCCCAAGGCCTGAACGACCGGAGTGCCGGCGCCGGTCGCGCCGGCAGTCGATGGATCCATCGCCGGAACACGACGGCTGGACGACAGTTCGTCCGTCGAGGAGGCTGTCATGGACATGGAAAGCAGGGAGCGCCGCTTCCCGGTTTCGGCCGGCATATTGTTCGGGCTCGGTCTCGGCGGCTTCTTCGATGGCATCGTGCTGCACCAATTGCTGCAATGGCATCACATGGCGACGTCGGCCGGCTATTCCGCCGACAGCGTGGAGAATCTCGAGTTCAACACGCTGCTCGACGGGCTCTTCCACGCCGGCACCTACATCTTCGTGGTGCTGGGGCTGGCCATGCTCTGGCACACCGCGCGCAAGGCGCATCTTTGGTGGTCCGGCAAGCTGCTGGCCGGGTCGATGCTGATGGGTTTCGGCCTCTTCAACCTGGTCGAAGGCACCGTCAACCACCAGCTGCTCGGGCTGCACCACGTCAACGAGACGGTGCCGCGCGAGCAGTGGATCTATTGGGACGTCGGCTTCCTGCTGTGGGGCGCCGCCATGCTCGGCGGCGGGTGGTTTCTGTATCGCTCCGGCCTGCGCGAGTCGCCCGGCGAGCGGAGCTGACGCCAGAGCAAAGCGGAATCCGATGAAGGTGGACCGGAATTCCGCTCGATCTCTTTGTTTTGTCGCATGATCTTTGTCCGAAAAGTCTGCAACTTTCGGGGTCATGCGCTATTCGGCGAAGAAGGCGAAGCGCAGCACGAACAGCGCCGCGACGATCCAGGTGGCCGGATGGACCTCGCGCGGCCTGCCGGTCAGCGTCTTCAGCACGGCGTAGCTGATGAAGCCGAAGGCGAGGCCGTTGGCGATCGAATAGGTGAAGGGCATCATCAGCGCCGTCAGCGCCGCAGGTGCTGCCTCGGTCACGTCGACCCAGTCCACCTCGAGCAGCTCGCGCATCATCAGGCAGGCGACGTAGAGCAGCGCCGGCGCGGTCGCGTAGGCCGGCACCGAGCCGGCCAGCGGCGAGAAGAACAGCGCCAGCAGGAACAGGCCGGCGACCACCAGCGCGGTCAGCCCGGTGCGGCCGCCCGCCTGCACGCCCGACGCGCTCTCGACATAGGCGGTGGTGCTCGAGGTGCCGAGGGCCGAGCCGGCGACGATCGCCGTGCTGTCGGCGAGCAGCGCGCGGCCGAGCCGGCTCGGCTTGCCCTTCTCGATCAACCCGGCGCGCTTGGCGACGCCGATCAGCGTGCCGGTGGCGTCGAACACCTCGACGAGCACGAACACCAGGATGACGTGCAGCAGGCCGGCATGCAGCGCGCCAAAAATATCGAGCTGCAGGAAGGTCGGGGCGAGGCTGGGCGGCGCCGACACCACGCCGTTGAACGGGCTGGCGCCGAGCGCCATGGAGAGCAGCGTCACCACGAGGATGCCGATCAGGATGGCGCCGCGTACCTTGAGCGCGTCGAGCGCGGCGATGATGAAGAAGCCGAGGATGGCGAGCAGCGGCCCCGTCTGCTTGAGGTCGCCCAGCGTGATGAAGGTGGCGGGGCTGGCGGCGACGATGCCTGAATTCTTCAGCGCGATGATGGCCAGGAACAGGCCGATGCCGGCGGCGATCGCGCTGCGCATCGAATATGGTATGCCGGCGATCAGCCAGCTGCGTATGCCGCTGACGGTGAGCAGCAGGAAGATCACGCCGGAGATGAACACGGCGCCCAGCGCCTGCTGCCAGGTGAAGCCCATGGCGCCGACCACGGTGAAGGCGAAGAAGGCGTTGAGCCCCATGCCGGGCGCCATGGCGACCGGCCAGTTGGCGACGAGCGCCATGACCAGCGAGCCGAGCGCCGCGGCCAGGCAGGTCGCCACGAACACGGCGTGGCGGTCCATGCCCGTCGACGACAGGATCTCGGGATTGACGAAGATGATGTAGGACATGGTCAGGAAGGTGGTGATGCCGGCGATCACCTCGGTCCGCACCGACGTCCCGCTCTCCTTCAGATTGAACAGTCTTTCCAGCACGCTTTCCTCCCAGGCGACGTCCAGGCGCCCGCCACGGGACCGCAGCGCGAGCGAGCGCTGGTCCATTCCCGGGCTGCGGCTGGTCCTCCTCTCGACGCGGGATGTCGCCGCCCGCGCCGGACGCCGGAACAATCCGCCGATTGCTTCGCCGGCACAAGGGCCCGACTATGGCGTTCTGGGACGAAGCTGTTTCGAGATTTCCTTGATCCAGCCGCGCTCATGGCCCGGCCGGACAGACGCGGATTGCCCGCAGGGCCTGGGCCGAAGCGCCGGCCGCGTTGGAGCTGATCGCCGCTCTGGTCGCCAGCCCGGGTTCAACTCCCCGCGGTATAGGCGGCGATCGCCGCCATGTTGACGATGTCGGAATCCTTGGCGTTCAGCGAGACGATCTGAACCGGCTTGTTCAAGCCCACCAGCAGCGGGCCGATGACGGTCGAGCCGCCGAGCTCCTGCAGCATCTTGGTCGAGATCGAGGCCGAGTGGAAGGCCGGCATGACCAGCACGTTGGCCGCTCCCGACAGGCGGCAGAACGGGTACTGCTGCTGCATCAGCCGGTAGTCGAGCGCTATGTCGGCGGCCATCTCGCCGTCATACTCGAAGTCGACCCGCCGCCGGTCGAGGATGCGGACCGCCTCCTGCACACGCTCGGAGCGCTCGCCGGGCGGATGGCCGAAGCTCGAATAGGCGAGCATCGCCACCCGCGGCTCGTAGCCCATGCGGCGCGCGAAACCGGCCGTCTCCTCGGCGATGTCGGCGATCTGCTCGGCATTGGGCATGTCGTGCACGGCGGTGTCGGCGACGATGACGGTGCGGCCTCTGGAGAGCACGATCGAGGCGCCGATGACGCGGTGACCGGGTTTCGCGTCGATGACGCGGCGGACGTCGTCCAGCACCGTCGAGTAGTTGCGGGTGAGGCCGGTGACCAGCCCGTCGGCATCGCCCAGCGCCAGCATGCAGGCGCCGAAATGGTTGCGGTCGTTGTTGATCAGCCGCTGGCAGTCGCGGAACAGAAAACCCTTGCGCTGCATGCGCTCGTAGAGATGGTCGGCATACAGAGCGTTGCGACGCGACAGCCGCGCGTTGATGATCTCGATGCCGGCCTTGTTCAAGTCGATGCCGGCGGTGCGGGCATTCTCCTTGATGACCTCGTCGCGGCCGATCAGGATGGCGGTGCCAAGCTTCTGGTTCACATAGGCGACGGCGGCGCGCATCACCTGCACCTCCTCGCCCTCGGCGAAGACGATGCGCTTGGGCTGGCGGCGCACGCGGTCGTAGATGCGCTGCAGCGTCGAGGCGATCGGGTCGCGGCGGGCCGACAGCTCCTGCGCGTAGCGGGCGAGGTCGAGGACCGGCTTGCGCGCCACGCCCGTCTCCATGGCGGCATGCGCCACGGCGATCGGGATCGCCGAGATCAGGCGCGGATCGAACGGCACGGGGATGATGTAGTTCGGGCCGAACTTCGGCCGCATGCCCTGATAGGCGGCCGCGACGTCGTCCGGCACGTCCTCGCGGGCGAGCGCGGCGAGCGCCCGCGCCGCCGCCACCTTCATCTCGTCGTTGATGGTCGTCGCCCGCACGTCGAGGGCGCCGCGGAAGATGTAGGGGAAGCCGAGCACGTTGTTGACCTGGTTCGGATAGTCCGAGCGGCCGGTGGCCATGATGGCGTCGGTGCGGATCTCGGCGACCTCCTCCGGCGTGATCTCCGGGTCGGGATTGGCCATGGCGAAGATGATCGGGTTCTTGGCCATCGACTGCACCATGGCCGGCGTCAGCGCGCCCTTGGCGGAGAGCCCGAAGAAGACGTCGGCGCCGTCAAGCGCCTCGGCCAGCGTGCGCGCCTCGGTCTTGACGGTATGCGCCGACTTCCACTGGTTCATGCCCTCGGCGCGGCCCTGGTAGACGACGCCCTTGGTGTCGCACAGGATGATGTTCTCCGGCGAGAAACCCATCGCCTTGATCAGCTCGATGCAGGCGATGCCGGCGGCACCCGCGCCGTTGCAGACGAGCTTCGTCGTCTTCATGTCGCGGCCGGTGATCTCCAGCGCGTTGATCAGCCCGGCGGCGGCGATGATTGCGGTGCCGTGCTGGTCGTCGTGGAAGACGGGGATGTCCATCACCTCGCGCAGCTTCTGCTCGATGATGAAGCAGTCCGGCGCCTTGATGTCCTCGAGGTTGATGCCACCGAAGGAGGGGCCGAGATAGCGCACGGCGTTGATGAAGGTGTCCGGGTCCTCGGTGTCGACCTCGAGATCGATCGAATCGACGTCGGCGAAGCGCTTGAACAGCACCGCCTTGCCTTCCATCACCGGCTTGGAGGCGAGCGCGCCGAGATTGCCGAGGCCGAGGATGGCGGTGCCGTTGGAGATGACGGCGACGAGATTGCCGCGGGTGGTGTAGTCGAAGGCGCGCGACGGATCCTCGGCGATCGCCTTCACCGGGACGGCGACGCCGGGCGAATAGGCAAGCGACAGGTCGCGCTGGGTGGCCATCGGCTTGGTCGGGTTGATCTCCAGCTTGCCCGGCCGCCCCATGGCATGGAAATCCAGCGCTTCCTGGGCGCTGACCGACGGTCCCGCATTCTCCGGTTTCTTCGATGCCGCCATGATGCCGCGCGTTCCTTCCCTAGCCGCTTCTTTTTGTGGAGTGTTCGGGATTAAGGCTACACTCCGAGCGAGTAAAGCGCCAAGCAGGAAGGAAGTGTCCTGCGCCCGCGCTGCGAGTCCCCCTCCCCCGGGAGGGGTTAGGGGTGGGGGTTCACAAGCATGGTGGCATGGAAATGAACTTGGAGGGCGGCGTGCGTCATACCCCCACCCCTATCCCCTCCCCTCAAGGGGGAGGGGCGCTCGCAGCGCTTCCCGCCGCGACGCCGATGATGGAGCAGTACATCGAGATCAAGGCGGCGAATCCCGATTCGCTGCTGTTCTACCGCATGGGCGATTTCTACGAGCTGTTCTTCGACGACGCCGAGGTGGCATCGCGGGCGCTCGGCATCGTGCTCACCAAGCGGGGCAAGCACCAGGGTTCTGACATCCCCATGTGCGGCGTGCCGATCCACGCCGCCGACGACTATTTGCAGAAGCTGATCGGGCTCGGCCACCGCGTCGCCGTGTGCGAGCAGATCGAGGATCCCGCGGAGGCCAAGAAGCGCGGCTCGAAATCGGTGGTGCGCCGCGACGTGGTGCGGCTGGTGACCCCCGGCACCATCACCGAGGACAGACTGCTTTCGCCGGCCGAATCCAACTTCCTGATGGCGCTCGGCCGGGTCAAGGGCGGCGGCTTCGCGCTCGCCTGGCTGGAGCTGTCGACCGGCCTTTTCCGGGTGACGGAGACCACCGCCGACCGGCTGGTCGCCGACGTCTTCCGCATCGACCCGCGCGAGCTGATCGTCGCCGAGCCGGTGTTCTTCGATCCCGAGCTGAAGCCGGTGTTCGATCTGCTGGGCCGCGTCGCCAGCCCGCAGCCGCCGAGCCTGTTCGATTCGGCTTCCGCCGCCGACCGCATCGCCCGCTTCTACCGCGTCGCCACGCCGGACGGCTTCGCCAGCTTCGGCCGGGCGGAGCTGTCGGCGATCTCCGGCATCATCGCTTTCGTCGAGAAGACGCAGAAGGCCGAGCGCCCGCCGCTCGGCGTGCCCGAGCGCGAGGCGGCCGGCTCGACGCTGTTCATCGACGCCGCGACGCGCGCCAATCTGGAGCTGGTGCGCACGCTGTCGGGCAGCCGCGACGGTTCGCTGCTCTATGCGATCGACCGCACCGTGACCGGCGCCGGGGCGCGCCTGCTGGCCGAGCGGCTGACCTCGCCGCTGACAGCGCCGGCGGCGGTCAATGCCCGGCTCGATTCGGTTTCCTGGCTGGTCGAGGAGAGCGACCTGCGCGAGGGACTGCGCGCGCTGCTCAAGGGCCTCGCCGACATGCCGCGGGCGCTGACCCGGCTGGCGCTCAATCGCGGCGGCCCGCGCGATCTCGGCGCGCTCGCCGCCGGTCTCGACGTCGCCGCGCAGGTTCGCCACCTGCTGGCGGCTGCCTCGCCTCCCGCCGAGATCGCATCGGCGCTGACGGCCATCGCCGACCTGCCCGTCTCCTTCGCCGAGCGGCTGGCGCGGGCGCTCGGCGACGAGACGCCGCTGCTCAAGCGCGACGGCGGCTTCGTGCGGCCGGGCTGGAACGCCGAGCTCGACGAGATGCGGGCATTGCGCGACGAGTCGCGAAAAGTCATCGCCGGCATGGAGCGCGACCTCGTCGAGGAGACGGGCGTCCGCTCGCTGAAGATCCGGCACAACAACGTACTCGGCTACTACATCGAGGTGACGGCAAACCATCAGGCGGCGTTGAGCGGGACCGACGCGCTGCGCGCCCGCTTCATCCATCGCCAGACCATGGCGAGCGCCATGCGCTTCACCACGACCGGGCTTGCCGATCTCGAGACCCGGATCGTCAATGCCGCCGACCGGGCGCTGGCGATCGAGCTCGGCGTGTTCGACGAACTGGTCGCCGAAGCCGTCGGCCATGCCGAGACCATTCGCGCCGGAGCGGCGGCGCTCGCCGTCCTCGACGTTTCGGCCGCGCTGGCGGCGCTCGCCGCCGACGAGCGCTGGACGCGGCCGATTGTCGACGACAGCCTGACCTTCGAGATCGAGGGCGGCCGTCACCCCGTGGTCGAACAGTCGCTGCGCCGCATCTCCGGCCAACCCTTCGTCGCCAACGACTGCGACCTGTCGCCGGCCGAAACGGGCAAGTTCGGCGCCATCTGGCTGCTTACCGGACCCAATATGGGCGGCAAGTCGACCTTCCTGCGGCAGAACGCGCTGATCGCCATCCTGGCCCAGGCCGGCTGCTTCGTGCCGGCGGCACGCGCGCATATCGGTGCGGTCGACCGGCTGTTCTCGCGCGTCGGCGCCTCCGACGACCTGGCGCGCGGCCGCTCCACCTTCATGGTCGAGATGGTCGAGACGGCGGCCATCCTCAACCAGGCCGGCGAGCGCTCGCTGGTCATTCTCGACGAGATCGGCCGCGGCACCGCCACCTTCGACGGCCTCTCCATCGCCTGGGCGGCGGTGGAATACCTGCACGAGAAGAACCGTTGCCGGGCGCTGTTCGCCACGCATTTCCACGAGATGACGGCGCTGGCCGAGAAGCTGCCGCGGCTCCACAACGCCACCATGCGGGTGAAGGAATGGGAGGGCGAGGTGATCTTCCTGCACGAGGTCGGCAAGGGCGCCGCCGACCGCTCCTACGGCATCCAGGTGGCGCGGCTGGCCGGCCTGCCAGCGGCCGTGGTCGAGCGCGCGCGCGAGGTGCTGCACCGGCTGGAGAGCGGCGAGACTTCCGGCAAGGCCGACCGGCTGGTCGACGACCTGCCGCTGTTTTCCGTGGCGGCGCGACGCGAGGCGCCGAAGCCGGACAAGCCCGACCTGCTGCGCGAGGCGGTCGCCGCGCTCAACCCGGACGAGATGACGCCGCGCGAGGCGCTGGAGGCGCTGTACAGGCTGAAGGGGAAGGCGGGCGGATAGGTGCAGGTGCCTGGCCGGTGGCTCCTTGACAGGTGACGGGAAAGATGCCACATAATCTGTCACATGGAAGTGTAGAAGGATGTGGCAATGATGACTTCAAGGGATCATCCCGACGGTTTTGAAGAAAGCGCCACTCCCTATCTTGCACCGACTCCCGTCCATCTGCCGGCAGGCCGGGCTGCGAGCCTCTACGGCGCGGACGGAATGGTCGACATAGATCATGTGGTGGAGCGCTTCGGCATGTCGAAGGGGCAGTTCGCGGAGACCATCGGACTGGCGCCGGAAACGCTGCGCCGCACCAGCCGCCTGACGGCGGCGAAGACTCAGTCGAGGATCACGGAGATGCTGGAGATCATCGCACGGGTGACCGGATGGGCCGGGGGCGAGAAGCAGGCGATGGCGTGGTATCGCGCCGAGCCGATCCCGGCCTTCGGCGGCCGCACGGCGGAAAGCCTCGTCAAGGACGGCAAGGCAAATGCCGTGCGCGACTATCTCGATCATGTCGCCATGGGCGGCTTTGCTTGAGGTTTGTCGGCGACTGCTACCGGGCGCATCATCCGAAATGGTCGTTCTCGCCGCTGTCCGGCGATGGGGCCAAAGTCCATGGCGGGCGCTTCAATCCGAAGGGAACCGCAGCGCTCTATCTCGGCCTGACGATCGAAGGCGCGGTGATCGAAGCGGCGCAAGGCTTTGCCGCGAAGCTCGAACCGCTGACCGTCTGCCTCTACGAGGTAGATTGCGACGACATCCTCGATCTCACAACCCCCGAAGCGCAAGCAGCGGCCGGCGTCGCGCCGGGCGACTTGGCCTGTGCATGGGCGCTCGACGTCGCGGAGGGGCGCCAGCCCGCGTCATGGAACCTGGCCAGGCGCCTGATCGGGCGCAGTTGTGCCGGCATCCTGGTGCCCTCCTTCGCGCGCGGCGCCCGCGCGGACATGCGCAATCTCGTCCTGTGGAAATGGCGACCGGAACTGCCGTGGCGCGTCATGGTCCACGATCCGTCCGGACGGCTGCCCAAGAATCTGCTCTCGTGGGAGATGCAGGGCCGCTGACGATGATCGGTCCGGGTCTTGCTAGCCGCTGCCGAGCCTTCGCACCAGCCCGGCCGGCAGCTTCTTCGCAAAATCCCGGGCCAGCGGGCGGGCGCGCTTCAGCACCGCCTCGCAATACAACCGGCCGCGGGGGGTGAACACGTAAGCCAGATCCTGGACGCCGGTCTCGCCGTCGGCGTGGCGCAGCTTGTAGGGATCGGCGGGCGCCAGCATGTCGAAGGTGGCCGAGCCGCGCTGCCTGGCGGTCGCGAAGACGTGATGGATGAGGATGCTGCCGATGCCCTCGCGCTCGCAGTCGGGATCGGAAGCGATGACATGGCCGAAGCTGCTGCCCTTGCAGTCGAAGGACAGGTCGATGCCGATCGGCCGGCCGTCGCGCTCGATGGTGGAGATGCGCAGCGCCGAGTCCGGATCGGCGGCGCAGTCCTCGAAAAAGGCGACGAAGCGCGGGTCGGACATGGTCGGCGACAGGATCGCATTGCGCTTCAGCCAATCGCGCTTGAAGGCGACGGCCTGCCGCGCCAGCCCGGCCGCCTCGCCCGGCGGCAGGCTGCGCAGGGCAATCTCTCCCAATTCGGCGAGACGGCGCAGCCGGCGGCGATAGGCGGAGCGTTCCCGCGCCGGATAGGCGGTACCCGGCCCGTCGGAGCCGACGCGCCCGGCAAGGTCTGCGAACGGCGCCTGGCTCTGGCTCAGGAGGACGGGACGGCGGGGTGCCTGTATGCCGAGCAACGCCGAATCGGCGCGTATCTTCTGGGCAAGGAAGAGATCGGCGCCGGAACGGTCCAGCGCCGACCACGCGGCCGCCACCACCTCCGCGTCGATCCCAGGCTCTGCCAAGACATCGCCGAACTGCGCCACGGGAGCGCCCATGACCTGCAGCACGCAAACGCCGAAGCGCCGCCGCAGGACCAGCGGCCAGAGCATGACGATGCGGCCGTCCCGCCGCGCGACCACCACATGCGGCGTCATGCTCGGCTCGAGATAGTGCCGGGCCCAGTGCGTCAGGAAGGCGTGGCTCTGGAACACCTGCTGCGGCAGCCCGGCGCGCGCGAAAAATGCGTCCCATTCGGGCCGCAGGGCTGCGAGACCGGCGGTCGTAGCGACGACCTCGATCCCCTGCCCGACAGCCGGCGCGACCGACCGTGCCGTCGCGACGGAGACCGATCCCGCCGTCAGGATGCCGGGATCGCTCATCCGCCGCCACGCATATAGGCGAGCAGCCGCTTCGGCCCGGCCAGCGGGAAGCGCAGCAGGTACGGTCCGAGCAGCAGCGGATGGCGCGCCGCGAAGGGTGCGTCCTGCTCGACGAGGTGGCGGATGGCGAGCACCGGCAACGGCGCCCTGAGCGGCCTGAAATCGGGGTTCCACAGGCCCGGTGCGTCATTGGTGGCGTGCATGAAGCCGATCATGCGGAAGCGGGCGAGCGAATAGAACTTGTGGCGGCGCTGCACCGCCTGCAGCATGGCGATGCCCTCGGGCGAGGCGCAGTTCGGAAAGCCGACGATGACGGTGCGGAAATGGCGCATGGACGGCTTGCAGGGGATCGCCTCCAGATCGGAAAAGCCCTGGCGGATCAGCCGAAAGGCCTCTTCCTCATCGCCGGGTCCGGCCGGGGAGATGGCGAGGCGGACCGTATCCAGCTTGGCTGCCTGCCTGGTGAACGGGCAAACGGCGCCGGTGCGGCCGAGATCGGCATGGCCGCGCATCAGATAGGCCTCGACCCAGCCGCGCAGCGTCGCCAGCGCGTCGTCGCCGGTTTCCGCGGCACGCGCTTCCTGCATGGTCAGCAAAGCTGTGCCGACAGCCGGCCTGGCAACCCTGTCAAGCATGACATCCACTCTTCCTCGACGTTGCATGGAAGACTAGCGCTTGTCGCTTGCCGAATGATTGAGCGGCTGCCGCGAAGCAGGCTCTTGCGAGATCATGGTTTCCGGATGGTTTCCAGGCGTTGCAAAAATCATGCTTTTCGGGGTCCGGCGACCGACGTGCGGGCCGGATGGCGCTGCCTTTCACCCAAGATCGACAGGGCCAGCGGCCGCCATCGATCATGCCTCGGCAGCGAATCCCGGTGCTTTTCGTTGACTTGGCGGCGGCGAGGCCGCACTGACTCCTCTATCGTAACCGCATGAATCAGTTCGCATGAACCTGCCGACCGATCCCGCCGAAAACCTCGCTTCGCTGATCCGCTGCCCGTCGGTCACGCCGGCCGAGGGCGGCGCGCTGGCGGCGCTGGCTGCGATGCTCGAGCCGATGGGCTTTGCCGTCGACCGTCCAGTGTTTTCCGAGGAGGGCACGCCCGACATCGAGAACCTCTATGCCCGGCTCTCCGGCAACGGCCCGCATCTGATGTTCGCCGGCCATACCGACGTCGTGCCGGTCGGCGATGCCGACGCGTGGACGCACCCGCCCTTCGCCGCGGACATCCGCAACGGCGAGATGATCGGCCGGGGTGCCGTCGACATGAAGGGCGGCATCGCCTGCTTCGTCGCGGCCTTGGCGCGGCGGCTGGCGGAAGGGGCCCGCCCGCGCGGGTCGGTGTCGCTGCTGATCACCGGCGACGAGGAAGGGCCGGCGATCAACGGCACGACGAAGCTGCTCGACTGGGCGGCGGCGCGCGGCGAGACATGGGACGCGGCGATCGTCGGCGAGCCGACCAATCCGGACTCGATCGGCGACATGATCAAGATCGGCCGGCGCGGCTCGCTGTCGGGGGAGGTCACAGTCCACGGACGTCAGGGCCATGTCGCCTATCCGCATCTGGCCGACAATCCGGTGCGCGGGCTGCTCTCGCTGGTGGATGCGCTGCTCGAACCCTCCTTCGACGGCGGCACGAAGGATTTCCAGCCCACCAATCTGGAGATCACTTCCATCGATGTCGGCAACCCGGCGGTGAACGTCATTCCGGCGCGGGCGAAGGCGACTTTCAACATCCGCTTCAACGACAGCTGGGAGGCCGAGACGATCCAGGCCGAGATCCACAATCGCCTCGATACGGCTGCCGGCCGGCGCAAATACCGCAAGGGCCGCACGGATAGAATCGACTTCGATCTCGTCTGGCGCGACCGTCCGAGCCATGTGTTCCTGACCCGCGACGAACGCCTCGTCGAAACCCTGTCGGCCTCCGTCGCGGCGGTGACCGGGCGCACGCCCGCGCTCTCCACGTCGGGGGGCACATCGGATGCGCGCTTCATCAAGGATTTCTGCCCGGTGGTCGAGTTCGGCCTGGTCGGCAAGACCATGCACATGGTGGACGAGCGCGTCGCCCTTTCCGACCTGGAAACGCTGACCCGAATCTACCAGCGTTTCCTGCAGGACTGGTTCGGGTGACGCCATGCTGGCCGGCGCCGAGATCCAGAGCGGACTGTCGGGCGCCTGGCGCATGATGGCCGGCCGCGCCGACGGGTTGCGGCTGCTCGATCTGTCGGCGGACGGTTTCTGGAACTCCTTCTTCGCCATCCTTGTCGCCGCGCCGGCCATGGCGCTCGGCTGGGTCATGCTCGCGGACCAGGTCTCCGACGTCCAGATGGCCTCGCGCGGCGGCCTCGTCGTCCGCTATGCGCTGCGCGATCTCGGCACGTGGGTGCTGCCGCTGATCGGCTTCGCGCTAGCGGCGAAGCCGGCAGGCCTTGCCGACCGCTTCGTCCCCTATGTGGTCGCCTCCAACTGGGGCTCGGCGCTGCTGGTCTGGCTGACCCTGCCGCCGACCATCCTCGCGATGCTGGCGCCCGGCGCCACCGACTTCGTCACGCTGCTGTCGCTGCTCTTCTACGGCGCCTCGCTGTTTCTCGGATGGCGGCTGACCAATGCCGCGATCGGACGCGGCCCGGCCATGGCGAGCGCCGTCTTCGCCGCCATGTTCGTGGCGTCGCTGATGGTGCTGCTGGCGCTTCAGGCGTTGCTCGGCCTGTCCGCCCCGTAGTCGACCCCGACCAGATAGAGCCCGTCGGGCGGCGCCACCTGGCCGCAGGCGGCGCGGTCGCGCGCGGCAAGCGCCGCCGCCAGATCGGCTGCGTTCCAGACACCCTCGCCGACCCGCTTCAGCGAGCCGACCATGGAGCGCACCTGGTTGTGCAGGAAGGAGCGGGCGGCGGCGCGCACCTCGATGAGGTCGCCGGTGCGGCTGACATCGAGCCGGTCGAGCGTGCGCAGCGGGCTGTTGGCCTGGCACTGCGCGGAGCGGAAGGTGGTGAAGTCGTGCCGGCCGACCAGCTCCTGGGCGGCGACGTGCATCGCCCCGGCGTCCAGCGGCTTCGGCACCCACCAGGCGCGGCCCTTCTCCAGCGCCGTCGGGCTGCGGCGGTTGAGGATGCGGTAGAGATAGCGGCGGCCGGTCGCCGAAAATCGCGCGTCGAAGTCCGGGCCGACCGGCGAAGCGGCGAGGATGACGACGCTGTCCCCGGCCGATTGCAGGTGCGCATTGACCGCGTCGCGCACCGTGTCGGCCGGCCAGTCGCGAACGAGATCGACATGGGCGACCTGGGCGGTGGCGTGGACGCCGGCGTCGGTGCGGCCGGCGGCGCGCAGGGAGACGGTCTCGCCGCAAAAACCCTTGACCGCCCGCTCGACCGCCTCCTGCACCGAGCGCGGCCCGTCCTGCCGCTGCCAGCCCGCATAGGGCCGGCCGTCATATTCGATGTCGAGGCGGTAGCGCGGCATGGCGTTCACAGGTCCGCGAAGGCGGCGGCGTAGACGAGCCGCCCTGTGGCGGGCGCCGCGCCCCAGGCGAGCGCCTGCAGTGCGTCGCCCTGGTAATCGCTGGCGAAAAGCCGGGCGCGCTCGTGCCGATAGCCGAAACGGCCGTAATAAGCGGGGTCGCCGAGCACCACGGAGAGCTCTTCGCCGGCCGTCGCGAGGCGGCGATGCGCCTCCTCGACCAGTGCGCTTCCGATGCCCGCACGCTGAAGAGCCGGATCGACGGCGAGCGGCGCAAGCGCCACCGCCGGGAACAGCATGCCGTCGCCGTCGACCAGAAGCCGCGAGAACAGGACGTGGCCGACGATGCGACCGTCCGTCTCGGCAACCAGTTCGAGCACGGCATCGCCGTCCGCCGCCAGCCGATCGACGAGGTCGGCTTCCAGCGGCTGCCCGAACGCCCGCTCGACCAGCGCATGGATGGCGGCGCGATCACCGGCACTGGCTGGCCTGATCATCGGGGTCATGGCAGGCGGTCTCCACGCGCCAGCTTGGCGCCGCGCAGGAACTCGACGGCTTCGACCGGCCGGCCGCCGGCACGCTGCACCTCGACCAGCCGCACGGCGCCGCCGCCGCAGGCGACCGTCAGCCGGTCATCGACAACAGTGCCGGGCTCGCCCTTCCCTTCGCCCATGGTGGACCGCAGCAGCTTCAGCCGCTCGCGCCGTCCGCCCGCCTCGAACTCGCACCAGGCGCCGGGAAAAGGCGACAGGCCGCGAATACGATTGTGCACCTCGGTCGCCGGCAGCGACCAGGCGATTCGCGTCTCGGCCTTGTCGATCTTGCTGGCGTAGGTGACACCGGCATCGGCCTGCGGCGCCAGCGCCAGCCGGCCCGCTTCGAGCGCCGCCATGGCCTCGACCATCAGCGCCGCGCCTGCCGTGCTCAGCCGGTCATGCAGTTCGCCCGTCGTCTCGTCCGGACCGATCGGCAGCCGCGCCGTCATCGCGACAGGCCCGGTGTCGAGGCCTTCTTCCATCTTCATCACCATCATGCCGGTCGCGGCGTCGCCGGCCATGACGGCGCGGTGAATGGGGGCCGCGCCCCGCCAGCGCGGCAGCAGCGAGGCGTGACCGTTGAAGCAGCCGAGCCGCGGCGCCTCCAGCACGGCGCGCGGCAACAGCAGACCATAGGCGACGACGACCGCGACGTCCGCGCCGAGCGCGGCGAATGCCTCCTGCCCGGCCTTGTCTTTCAATGTTGTCGGGCAGCGCACGGGAACGCCCAGCCGCTCCGCCTCCCGCTGCACCGGAGACGGCGTGAGGTCGAGCCCGCGCCGGCCGGCCGGCCGCGGCGGCTGCGTGTAGACGGCGGCAAGCTCGTGGCCGGCCTCGGCCAGCGCCGCCAGCGTCGGCACGGAAAATTCCGGCGTGCCCATGAAGATGATGCGAAGCGGCATGGCTCTTCCGCGTTTTTCGTGTCGCGGCACATAAGCGCCTCACCCGGCTATGTCGAGGGGCAGCCGCTTCGGCCGCTTCGGGCTGCGCCTCTTGCAAGGCGCCGCCGCCGCGCCGGTACTCGTCCAGGCAGGCGGCAAACCGGCAGCTCGGCTGCTCCCGGAACCGTGACGGCACGAAACTCCCCGACCGTTCGCGGCGGGGTTGCCTTGCGGGCGCGGACGCGTCATTCAGGGCAGCCAACGACACGAGGGAAATTGCCTTGACGGATCGCCAAGCCCGCCCAGTCTCGATTTTCCGCGAATTCCTCGACAGCGAGGCGTCGGGCGGCATCATCCTGATGGGCGCGGCGGTGCTGGCGCTGATCATCGCCAACTCGCCGCTGTCGGACGCCTATTTCGGGGCGCTCAAGACCTATGTCGGTCCGCTCAATGTCGAGCACTGGATCAATGACGGCTTGATGGCCGCGTTCTTCCTGCTGGTCGGGCTGGAGATCAAGCGCGAGATGCTCGACGGCCAGCTCTCCACCTGGCCGCGCCGCGCTTTGCCGGGCATCGCGGCCGTCGGCGGCATGGTCGTGCCGGCTCTGATCTATGTGGCGATCAATGTCGACAACCCGCAGGCGCTGCCCGGCTGGGCGATCCCCACCGCCACCGACATCGCCTTCGCGCTCGGCGTGCTGTCGCTGCTCGGCAACCGCGTTCCCGCCTCGCTGAAGGTCTTCCTCACCGCGCTCGCCATCATCGACGATCTCGGCGCGGTCATCATCATCGCGCTGTTCTATACCAGCGGCCTGGCGCTGCCTTACCTCGCGGGTGCCGCCGCCGTGCTCGCCATGCTGGTCGTGCTCAACCGCATGGGCGTGCTCAACCTGATCCCCTATGTCGTGCTGGGCGTCGCGCTGTGGGTGTTGGTGCTGAAGTCCGGCGTGCATGCAACGCTGGCCGGTGTGGCGCTGGCGCTGACTGTCCCGCTGCGCACCTCGCCCGGCATCGCGCGCGATCTGGAGCACTCGCCCCTGCATCGCATGGAGCACGCGCTGCACAAGGTCGTGCCTTTCGTGGTCATCCCGATCTTCGGCTTCGCCAATGCCGGCGTGTCGTTTGCCGGCATGAGCCTCGCCTCGCTGGCCGAGCCGCTGACGCTGGGCGTCGTCGCCGGCCTGGTCGTCGGCAAGCTGGTCGGCGTGCTCGCCACCTCGGCCATCGCGATCCGGCTCGGCCTCGCCGACCTGCCGATGCGGGCCGGCTGGTCGCATATGACCGGCGTGGCCCTTTTGTGCGGCATCGGCTTCACCATGAGCCTGTTCATCGGCCTGCTCGCCTTCGCCTACGACCCCGCCATGCAGCAGGCGGTGAAGCTCGGCATCCTCGCCGGCTCGCTGCTTGCCGCGCTGCTCGGCACGGCGGTGCTGCTGATGTCCCCCCGGCCGACCGTCGAAGACGACGACGAGTGATTGCCGATCCGGCGCCAGCATGACATAGGTCCGGCCGGCCCGACGCAAGCAGGACGAACAATTGCCCGAGAACGAGACCGGCCGGCCCGCGCCGGAGCGCAGGATGATGAAGGTGCTCGGCGGCGAGACGGCCTCGCCGCCGCCGATCTGGATGATGCGTCAGGCCGGCCGCTACCTGCCCGAATACCGCGAGGTGCGCCAGCGGGCCGGCTCCTTCCTCGACCTCTGCTACAATCCGGATTTCGCCGTCGAGGTTACGCTGCAGCCGATCCGCCGTTTCGGCTTCGATGCCTCGATCCTGTTCTCCGACATACTGGTGGTGCCGCACGCGCTCGGCCGCGACTTGAGCTTCGTCGAGGGCGAGGGGCCGCGTCTCGTTCCGATCGAGACGGCCGAGATCGCCCGGCTCGGCGAGGGCGGCGATTTCCACGCCAGGTTGGCACCTGTCTACGAGACGGTTTCCCGCCTGCGCCGCGAACTTCCCGACGAGACGACGCTGATCGGCTTCTGCGGCGCGCCGTGGACGGTGGCGACCTACATGATCGCCGGCCGCGGCACGCCCGACCAGGCGCCGGCGCGGCTGTTCGGCTTTCGCGAGCCCGAAGCCATGGCGCGGCTGCTCGGCAGGCTGGCCGAGGTATCGGCCGAGTATCTGATCCGCCAGATCGACGCCGGTGCCGATGTGGTGCAGATTTTCGACTCCTGGGCGGGCGTGCTGGACGAGGCAAGCTTTCAGGCCTGGTGCGTAGAGCCGGTAGCAGAGATCGTCCGGCGGGTGCACGAAAAACATCCGGCGACGCCGATCATCGGTTTTCCGCGCGGCGCAGGCGCGCTCTATGCCGGCTATCGCGAAAAGACCGGCGTCACCGCGCTCGGCCTCGACTGGTCGGTGCCGCTCACCCAGGCCCGCGCCCTGCAGGCCGGCGGCGCCGTGCAGGGCAATCTCGACCCGCTGCGGCTGGTCGCCGGCGGCCGCGCGCTGGACGAAGGCGTGGACGCGATCCTCGAAGCCCTCGGCGGCGCTCCGCTGATCTTCAATCTCGGCCACGGCATCACGCCGGAGACGCCCATCGCCCATGTGGAGCGCATGGTGAAGCGGGTGCGGGGATGATCTCTTCTCTTCGGGAGAACGGCAGCGTAATCGCATAACGAATTACCCCCACCCCTAACCCCTCCCCTCAAGGGGGAGGGGAATCTTGCTGCGGCTCCACCGGACGCCAACCGTCGACGATTTTGTTCGGCGTTGCGGCCACAAGGTCCCCCTCCCCCTTGAGGGCAGGGCTATCGCATATGAGCATCGGAAGGACAGACAGCTCTGCGTCGTCATTCCGGGGCCGCGCAGCGGAACCCGGAATCC
>NZ_JCACER010000014.1:0-7327 GCF_059502445.1 Kumtagia sp. | reverse complement strand
CCCCCCTTGCGGGGGAGATGTCCGGCAGGACAGAGGGGGGTGCGAAGGAGCGCAGCGCCTGACGCAGGATCGTGCTGCCTCTCACTCCAACCCTTCCAGCTCGTCGATCAGGCCGGAGATGACCGCGAGCCCCTTGCCCCAGAAGGCGGGGTCCGACGCATCCAGCCCGAACGGCGCCAGCAGCTCCGAATGATGCTTCGTGCCGCCGGCTCGCAGCATGTCGAAATACTTCTCCTGAAAGCCCTTCTCGGCGTTCTGGTAGACCGCGAACAGCGAGTTCACCAGGCAGTCGCCGAAGGCGTAGGCGTAGACATAGAAAGGCGAGTGGATGAAGTGCGGGATATAGGCCCAGAAGGTCTCGTAGCCGGGCTTCAGCTCGATCGCGTCGCCAAGGCTTTCCTTCTGGACCTCCAGCCAGAACTGGCCGAGCCGGTCGGCGGTCAGCTCGCCGTTGCGGCGCTCCATGTGCACCTTGCGCTCGAACTCGTAGAAGGCGATCTGGCGCACCACCGTGTTGATCATGTCCTCGACCTTCTGGGCGAGCATGGCCTTGCGCTCGCGCCGGTCGGTCGTCCTGTCCAGCAACGAGCGGAAGGTCAGCATCTCGCCGAACACCGAGGCGGTCTCGGCCAGCGTCAGCGGCGTCGATGCCATCAGCGCACCCTGCGCGCCGGCCAGCACCTGGTGCACGCCGTGGCCGAGCTCGTGCGCCAGCGTCATCACGTCGCGCGGCTTGCCCATGTAGTTGAGCAGCACATAGGGATGCGCCGAAGGCACCGTCGGATGGGCGAAGGCGCCCGGCGCCTTGCCGGGCCGGACCGGCGCATCGATCCATTTGCGGTCGAAGAAGGTGCGCGCGATGTCGGCCATCTCCGGCGAGAAGCGGTGATAGGCGGTCAGCACCGTGTTCTTCGCGTCGTCCCATCCGATCGTCGCCTGCGGGGTTTCCGGCAGCGGCGCGTTGCGGTCCCAATGGTTCATCCGCTCCATGCCGAGCCAGCGCGCCTTCATCGCATAATAGCGGTGGGACAGGCGCGGATAGGCCTCGCGAACGGCAGCGGCCAGCGCATCCACGACCTCGCGCTCGACACGGTTGGCGAGGTGTCGTGAATCGGCGATGTCCTTGAAGCCGCGCCAGCGGTCGGAGATTTCCTTGTCCTTGGCCAGCGTGTTGGTGACCAGCGTGAAGACGCGCAAATTCTCCTTGAAGGTCTCCGCCAGCGCTTCCGCCGCCGTCCGGCGGATTTTCGGGTCCGGGTCCTGCAGCTTGTTGAGCGTCGGCTCCAGCGTCAGCTCCTCGCCGTCGATCTTGAAGCGCAGCGCCGTCATTGTCTCGTCGAACAGCCGGTTCCAGGCACCGCGCCCGGTGACCGATTTCTCGTGGAAGAGCTGCTCGATGCGGTCCTCGAGCTGGTAGGGCTTGTCCTTCCTGAGATCGAGCACCCAGGGTCGGTAGTGGCCGAAAGCCGGATCTGCCTCGAGCGCGGCGTCGACCAGGGCATCCTCGGCGAGATTGAGCTCGAGCGCGAAGAACAGCAGATGCGCGCTGGCGTCCGTCATCTTCTCCTGCACGTCGCCATAGAGCTTGGCGCGCTGCGGGTCGGCGGTGTTGCCGGAATAGACGAGGCCGGCATAGGAGGCGATGCGGCCCATCAGCTCCTCCAGCGCCTCGTATTCCTTCAGCGCCTGTCCGAGCCGCCCGGCCGGACCCGCCGCCGCTTCGGCGGCGAGCGTGCCCTTCCATCTTTTCTCGAAGGCGACGGCCAGGTCGGCGGCAAGCGCCAGGTCGCGCTTGAGCTCGGCCGAGTCCATGCCGGGATAGAGGTCGGAGAGGTCCCATTCGGGCAGGTCGGAGAGCGCGGCGGAAGCCGTCTCGGCCGCGGCGGCCCGCACACCCCGCTCGAATTGCAGTCGCATCGCAGTCCCCTTCCGTTTCCGCACGACGGCCGCGGTTCGTGACAAGTCCGGCCGGAACCTTAAACGCTTATTTAGGACCCGCTGCCACTATCATCCAGACGGCATTGGTGGCCAGAAGGGTTTTCCGCGTTTCATCGAAATGGCCACGACGCCCAGCATCCTTCTCGTAGACGACGATCCGGTGCAGCGGCGCCTCCTCGAGGCGGTGCTGACGAAGCTCGGCTATGCGGCAACCGCCGCGGTCGACGGCGAGACGGCGCTCGCGCTTCTGGACAAGCCGGAGGCGGGCGGCTTCTCGGCCATGATCCTCGACCTGATGATGCCCGGCCTCGACGGCTTGGCGGTGCTGAAGGGAATGGCCGGCCGCGGGCTGGAACTGCCGGTCATCGTGCAGACCGCGCAGGGCGGCATCGAGACGGTGGTCGGGGCGATGCGCGCCGGCGCCTTCGACTTCGTCGTCAAGCCGGCCTCGCCGGAGCGGCTGAGGGTGGCGCTCGCCAACGCGCTCAAGGTCGAGGCGCGCGGCGACGAGGCGCGGCGTGTCGCCCGCCGCACCGCCAGAAGCCTCGGCTTCGGCGACATCGTCACCCGTGGCCCGGCCATGGAGCGCATGCTGCGGCTTGCCCGCAAGGCGGCCGCGTCCAGCATTCCCATCCTGATCGAGGGGGAATCGGGCGTCGGCAAGGAAATGGTGGCGCGCGCCATCCAGAGCGCCGGCCCCCGCGCCGGCCGTCCCTTCGTGACCGTCAATTGCGGCGCGATCCCCGCGAACCTGGTCGAATCCATCCTGTTCGGCCACGAGAAGGGCTCGTTTACCGGCGCGACGGAGAAGCATGCCGGCAAGTTCGTCGAGGCCAATGGCGGCACGCTGTTCCTCGACGAGATCGGCGACCTGCCGCTGGAGGTGCAGGTCAAGCTGCTGCGCGCCGTGCAGGAGGGCGAGATCGACCCGGTCGGCGGCCGTTCCACGGTGAAGGTCGACGTGAGGCTGATCTCGGCCACGCATCGCGACCTGCTGCAGCAGGTCAAGGACGGCGGGTTCCGCGAGGATCTGTTCTATCGCCTCAATGTCTATCCGATCGTCGTGCCGCCGCTGCGCAGCCGTCGCGACGACATCGAGCCGCTGGTCTGGCATTTTTTGGCACGGTTTTCGGCTGCCGAGACGCGGGGCCGCATCAAGGCGGTCGCGCCCCGGGCGCTCGCCATGCTCCAGGCCTATGACTGGCCCGGCAACATCCGCCAGCTCGAGAACGCCATCTTCCGCGCCGTCGTGCTGTGCGACGGCGATACGCTGACCGAGGACGAGTTCCCGCAGATCCGGGCGCAGGTCGAGGGCACGGTCGATCTCGACGTTGCCGAGTCCGCGGCCGCCGCCTGGGAGCCAGACCTCTTTGCCGATCTGGTCCAAGTTCCGGGGGAGGTTCCCGCCGGATCGGCGGCCGGAACGGTGCGCGCGCTCGACAATACCGGGGAAGTCCGGCCGCTGTCGGAAGTCGAATACGACATGATCGTCATGGCGATCGACCACTACAGCGGGCAGATGAGCGAGGTCGCCCGCCGCCTCGGCATCGGACGCTCGACGCTCTACCGCAAGCTCAAGGAATACGGCATCGATCCCGAGACCGGCCGGTCCGAGCGGCTTGCCTCCTAATCCGAAAATTTCCTCCCTGCGCGGTCCGTCGAATCAGCAACGCCACAGGCGTTAACCAGCGCCGCGCAAGCCCTCGGCTGTAATGCTGCTGTTAACCACGCCGGTCGGCGGCCCGTTTTCGTCCGGTTGTCGCCACGGTCTTACCGCATTTCGGCTTCAATAAGCTGTGATTAACCATTAGGATCGATATTCGGATGCGAAGAATCTATGCGAATCTCCGCATCCGGTGCTCAAATCCGGGGACAAACGGCAGACTGCAAGGCCTTTTGATTTGATCAGAATCGAGCGACACAAAAACCGGCGAGCCAAATCGAGCCCCCGCTGGGGAAGCTGGCTTGTCAGTCTCATGATCGCGCTGTGCGCGATCGCCGCCGGGGCCTCCGCCGCCGCCGCCGAAACCCGCACGCTGAAGCTGTATTTCACCCACACCGGCGAAAGAGCCGAGATCACCTACAAGCGCAACGGCCGCTACGACCAGGCAGGCCTGCGCAAGGTCAACCAGTTCCTGCGCGACTGGCGCCGCAACGAGCCGACCAAGATGGATCCGCGCCTGCTCGATCTCGTCTGGTCGGTCTACCGGACCGTCGGCGCGCGCGACTACATCCATGTCGTCTCGGCCTACCGCTCGCCGGCGACCAATTCGATGCTGCGCAGCCGCAGCAAGGGCGTCGCCCGCAAGAGCCAGCACATGCTGGGCAAGGCGATGGACTTCTACATCCCCGGCGTCAGCCTGAAGAAGCTGCGCGAGGCCGGCATGAAGATGCAGATCGGCGGCGTCGGCTATTATCCGCGCTCCGGCTCGCCCTTCGTCCACATGGACGTCGGCAATGTGCGCCACTGGCCGAAGATGAGCCGGCGCGAGCTCGTCGCTATGTTCCCGAACGGCAAGACCCTGCACGTGCCGAGCGACGGCAAGCCGCTGCCTGGCTTCGAGCAGGCGCTCGCCTCCTATGAATCCCGCAAGAAGGACGGGACGATGGCGCTAGCCCTCGCTTCCGGCGGCGGCAAGCCGTCCAGGGGACTGCTGGCCGCGCTGTTCGGCGGCGGTGGCGAGGACGAGGACGAGGAAGCCGCGCCGGCACCGGCGCCGAGGCGTGCCGAGAAGCCGAAGCCGCCGGTGGCGACCGCCGTCGCCAAGGCCGAGCCGCAGCCCCAGGCGCAGAAGCCGGGCATCCAGATCCTGTCGCCGGAGGAGGCCAACCGCACCGAGCTGCCGGCCGCCGCCGAGCCCGAGGAAAAGCCGCAGACGCCGGAGCAGATCATCGCGGCGCTGCCGATGCGCGCCGTGCCGCTGCCGGCGCTGGCGCCGCGGCCGAATTCCGACCCCGCCGCGGCGGCCGAAGTCGCCGCCGCCGAGACGCCGCAGGACATGCCGTTCGGCATGGCCGAACAGCCTCCGGCCGAACTCGCTTCGCCGGCCGCTGCCGAAATGGCGATGAACGTGCCGCTGCCGACGCCGCGTCCCGATCTCGGCCCGGTGCAGGCGGCCGCGCCGCAGGAGCAGATCCTGCTGGCGCTTGCTTCGGCCGAACGCGACCCGGCGACGGCGAGCGATGCCATCCCGATGCCGTTCGCCAGGCCGGCCGATGATGCCGAGCTGCCGATGGCGATGCTCCCCGGCGAGCGGCCGAGCCTGCTGGAGACAGCAAGTCCCGACGACCGTGCGGCCGTCGCCGCCGCCATCAAGGCGAATGGCGAGCGCGTCGCGGCGCTGGCCTCGGAGATCGAGTCCGCGCCGAAGCGGACCGTCTCAGCCGGCATCGACCCGCAGTCGGTGGCCTCGCTCGGCGTCAAGACCACCCGCAAGGCGGCACGTCCCACGGCCGGCGACGTGCGTCCGGACCGCAAGAGCCAGGCCAGGACGGTCGAGCCGCAGGCGGCCCGCTGGGTGCTCAGCCAGGATTATGTGACCACCGCCTCGCAGAACACCACGGCGCCGTCCTTCGCCTACAACGCCGTCGTGACGGCGCCGCGCGAGGTCTATACCGCCGGCTTCAAGAAGGACGGCGAGGGCACCCCCGATCCCAACCGCTTCACCGGCAAGGCCGTGGAGTTCCTGTCGGTGGCGCGGTTCGAATAGCGGGCTGCGTCCTCCTACACCGAAGGCTGCTTCTGGGCGGATATTAGAACCTCCACCGAGAGAGGCATGTGATCGCTCAGCCTGGTCTCCGTGAATTCCTCATAGGTGCCGAGTTCGACGGAGGAAACCGGAACGAGCCGAGGCACAAACATGTAGTCGATATGGAAGGCTTGATCCTGCTTCCATCTATGAAAATAGGTCGGCAATTTTTCCTGGCCGAACCTCTCACAATGAAAACTATGCCATGCGCTTGCCAGACCGAGTTGAGAGGTGAGCGTCAGGACGCGCGCGAAGCGACCATCCGGACTTCGATTCGCGTCGAACTTTGCAGACTGATTGAAATCACCGCCAACGATCGCGCAATTGTCGACGATGAAATCCGAAAGCGTGGAAAGTGCCCGCAGTGTCGGTGAGACGTAGTCACCATCTCTCTTGGCACAGACGCCGACGATGTAAAATTCCTCCCTACCGCGAAAAGCCCTCACAGGAAGGAATAGCCGCTCTTCGACCGCGATTGAGACGCGCTCGATTTGCCATCCATTCATTCCGATGACTGCGAGTCCGTAGTTCGGATTGGATCCCGTCCAAACCCCAGACGCATCCTCAGAAACGAGTGCAGCGCAGTTCTCCGGTACTTCGGACAGAATGGCGATATCTGGCGCGGCGGTTGTTATCTGCTTCGTCTTGCGATGAAATCTTCCGGCACAATTCCATGCCATCATGCGCAGCCGGTTTCGATTCGCTCCACCGTGCTCTCGCGGCAGCCGTCCCGCGTAGCATCGGTCAGCCAAGCTGCGGGGCGGATCGAACACCCTCAGCCCTTGCGCAGTCCCGCGGCTTCGCGCGCCAGCGCCTCGATCGCCGCCCAGTCCTTCGCCCTGACCAGGTTGTCGGGCGCCACCCACGAGCCGCCGACGCAGACCACGTTGGGCAGGCCGAGATAGTCCTGGACGTTGTTCCGCGACACGCCGCCGGTCGGGCAGAAGCGGATGCCGGCGAAGGGCGAGGCGAGCGCCTTGAGGAAGGCCGCGCCGCCGGCCTGCTCGGCCGGGAAGAATTTCAGGAAGTCCAGGCCGGCATCACGTGCCGTCATGATCTCGGCCGGCGTGATCGCTCCCGGCAGCAGCGGCACGTCGCTGCGCGAGGCCGCCAGCAGCAGGTCGTGGGTGATGCCCGGGCTGACGATGAAGCGCGAGCCTGCCTTCGCCGCATCGTCGAACTGCGCCGCGTCGAGGATGGTGCCGGCGCCGACGATCGCCTCCGGGACTTCGGTGGCGGCGCGGCGGATGCATTCCAGCGCGCCGGCGGTGCGCAGCGTGATCTCGACGGCCCTCAGCCCGCCGCGTGCCAGCGCGCGGGCCAACGGCACCGCATCGTCGACATCGTCGATTTTCAGCACGGGGATGACGGGCTGCCCGTCGAGAAGCGACAGGAGCTGTTCGGTTTTCTGTGACATCGCAAAAATCCGTTCTGGCTGAGCGGCAGATGGTTCGCTGGCCGGTCTTTTGTTGTTTCAACCGATTAGCAGAGCGAGTCCGCCAAGTCCAACGACTCCAGGTTCACGAATGTGTCTTCGCCCCCCTCACCGTCTCGCTTCGCTCGGCACCTCTCCGCCGATCGACCGGGGCAATCGCATATGCCGATGATGACCGTCATTCCGGGGCCGCGCAGCGGAACCC
>NZ_JCACER010000013.1:0-7807 GCF_059502445.1 Kumtagia sp. | reverse complement strand
TGCCGATGATGACCGTCATTCCGGGGCCGCGCAGCGGCACCCGGAATCCAGAGCGGTGGTGTCGAAGGAAAAGCGAGACCTCGCAAATATCCAGGCATCTCGAGCAGCGTCGGCACTCTGGATTCCGGGTTCCGCTGC
The DNA here is from genome assembly GCF_059502445.1 of Kumtagia sp. NCBI lineage: Bacteria > Pseudomonadati > Pseudomonadota > Alphaproteobacteria > Hyphomicrobiales > Phyllobacteriaceae > Kumtagia > Kumtagia sp. The sequence continues at coordinate 7,669 of NZ_JCACER010000013.1, read as the reverse complement.
GCGGCCCCGGAATGACGACGCAGAGCTGTCTGCCGCTCCGATACAACTCATATGCGATAGCCCTGCCATAAACGGGGAGAGGGCGGCCCGCCACGGTCGCTTCGCAAATCTCCAGCGGTGCTGATTGGCGAAATCGGCGGCCGGTGCGTTCTTCTCCGTCCTTACGGGAGAAGTGCCCGGCAGGGCGATGAGGGGCGGCGCGGACGGTCAAAGCAAGCAGCCGTTGGTACGAATCCCGATAACCGTAAGGACGGGGGAGGGGATGAATTTTTTTCGCGTGCTGATTTCGACAAGCAGAAGGTGACGCGAAATCAAGCGGTTGGGAAATCCGGCCGGCCGGAATCGCCCGGAATCGGTCAACACGTGTCGCAGCACCTGCCGGAAATACCGGTGCGGTTGCCCTTTGCAGCGTCCATGAGCCGAATGCGCCCGCCCTTCGATCGTCCCTGCTCGTTCTGGCCATGGTCCGCGATAGCGCGAATCCATCTTGACATAAATCATGGAGAGTGAATAATTGCCCAAGATCAAGGCAAATGCTCACCCTTGATATTTGGGAGGATATCTGGATGAAACTTAAATCGCTCATTCTGGGCCTGTGCGGCGCGAGCGCGCTCGCCTTTGCCGCGCATGCCGAGACGATCACCATCGCCACCGTCAACAACGGCGACATGATCCGCATGCAGAAGCTGACGGACGACTTCACCGCCAAGAACCCGGATGTCCAGCTGCAGTGGGTGACGCTGGAGGAGAACGTGCTGCGCGAGCGCGTCACCACCGATATCGCCACCAAGGGCGGCCAGTACGACGTCATGACCATCGGCACCTACGAGGTGCCGATCTGGGCGAAGCAGCAATGGCTGCTGCCGCTCGACAATCTCGGCGCCGACTACGACGCGGCCGACATCATCCCGGCGATCGCCGGCGGCCTGTCGGTCGACGGAAAGCTCTATGCCGCGCCGTTCTACGGCGAGAGTTCCTTCGTCATGTACCGCAAGGACCTGTTCGAGAAGGCCGGGCTGACCATGCCCGACGCGCCGACCTGGGAGTTCGTCGCGGAGGCGGCCCGCAAGATCAAGGCCGACAACCCGGACGTCAACGGCATCTGCCTGCGCGGCAAGGCCGGCTGGGGCGAGAACACGGCCTTCCTGACCGCCACCGCGAACTCCTTCGGCGCCCGCTGGTTCGACGAGAACTGGCAGCCGCAGTTCGACCAGCCCGAGTGGAAGGCCACGATGGACTTCTACGTGAAGCTGATGACCGACGCCGGCCCGCAGGGCGCCTCGTCGAATGGCTTCAACGAGAACCTGGCGCTGTTCCAGCAGGGCAAATGCGGCATGTGGATCGACGCCACCGTGGCCGCCTCCTTCGTCTCCAACCCGAAGGATTCGGTGGTCGCCGACAAGGTCGGCTATGCGCTGGCGCCCGACAGCGGGCTGGGCAAGCGCGGCAACTGGCTGTGGGCGTGGTCGCTGGCGATCCCGGCCGGCACGCAGAAGGCGGAAGCCGCGCAGAAGTTCGTGTCCTGGGCGACCAGCAAGGCCTATCTCGAACTCGTCGCCTCGAAGGAGGGCTGGGCCAACGTGCCGCCCGGCACCCGCACCTCGCTCTACGAGAACCCCGAATACCAGAAGGCCGCGCCGTTCGCCAAGATGACGCTGGACTCGATCAACTCGGCCGACCCGACCAAGCCGACTGTGAAGCCCGTGCCCTATGTCGGCGTGCAGTTCGTGGCGATCCCGGAATTCCAGGGCCTCGGCACCACGGTCGGCCAGCTCTTCTCGGCGGCACTCGCCGGCCAGATGTCGGTCGACGACGCGCTGGCGCAGGCTCAAGCCGTCTCGGTGCGCGAGATGACGCGCGGCGGCTATATCAAATAAGGCGCCTCCCAGTGCCTTGGCCGTCCGGGCAACCGGGCGGCCACCTTTCGCGGGTTGTCGGTTCCGCTTCTTATTGTCTGAACCGCCGGAGCGCCTGGCCACCGGTACGGCATGGATCCTAGGGTCTCCGCGACGGCCTTCGGCCTGCTCCGCCCTAGGATGACGAAGGTGAAGTTGGCCTCTGCCAATCGCCAGCGTCGGAAATTGGCCGAATCGCTCCCCGCTTCGTCATCCTAGGGCGGAGCCGGAGCGCAGCGGAGGCGCAGACCCTAGGATCCATGCCGTACCGGCGACGAAGTGCTCCGGCGGCGTGGAAGGTCGCAAGCCAGCGGCCCGGCAGATCGAAGCAGAAGGCGCCTTGGCGTCCGGTGCCTCCCAAGACCGGGAGGCTGAATTCAGGGCTCACAACGTCAATCGGCGGAGCGAACCATGGCCACCAAGCAGACCCGTTCCCTGGCGCGCCTGATGATGGCGCCGTCGGTCATCCTGCTCTTGATCTGGATGATCGTGCCGCTGGCGATGACGCTGTGGTTCTCCTTCCAGAACTACAACCTGCTCAATCCCGGCAATGTCAGCTTCGCCGGCCTGTTCAACTACCAGTTCTTCTATACCGACCCGGCCTTCTTCACCTCGATCCGCAACACGCTGGTCATCGTCGTCGGCGTGCTTTTGATCACGGTGATCGGCGGCATCCTGCTGGCGCTGCTGCTCGACCAGCCGATGTTCGGCCAGGGCATCGTGCGCATCCTGGTGATCTCGCCCTTCTTCGTCATGCCGCCGGTGGCGGCGCTGGTGTGGAAGAACATGATCATGCATCCGGGCTACGGCGTGCTGGCCGACATCAACCGCTTCCTCGGCCTGCAGCCGGTCGACTGGTTCGCGCAGTATCCGCTGTTCTCCATCATCCTGATCGTCGCCTGGCAGTGGCTGCCCTTCGCCACGCTGATCCTGCTGACGGCGCTGCAGTCGCTCGACGTCGAGCAGAAGGAGGCGGCGGAGATGGACGGCGCCAACTTCCTCAACCGCTTCTGGTACCTGACGCTGCCGCACATGGCGCGCGCCATCACCGTGGTGATCCTCATCCAGACGATCTTCCTGCTCGGCATCTATGCCGAGATCCTGGTCACCACCAATGGCGGCCCCGGCTACGCCACCACCAACCTGCCGTTCCTGATCTACCGCACGGCGCTGCTCGGCTACGACGTCGGCGGGGCCTCGGCCGGCGGCATCATCGCGGTCGTCCTTGCCAACATCGTCGCCTTCTTCCTGATGCGCGCGGTCGGCAGGAATCTGGACAAGTAGGGGGGCGTGATGCGACTGGATTCAATGGATCGGGGTTCACCGGCGGCGATGGTGCTCTACGTTGCCCCCCTCTGTCCTGCCGGACATCTCCCCCACAAGGGGGGAGATCAGCCGTCGTCTCCGATTTCGCCAATCGCCGAGGTTGCAGGAAGAATGCCGACACGGCGGCCGGCTGATCTCCCCCCTTGTGGGGGAGATGTCCGGCAGGACAGAGGGGGGCGCGAAGCTACGCCAGCCCGCAACCCCAATGCCGACGCTTGGGAGATCTAACCATGGCACGCGCCGTCACGACACGCCACAAGACGATCGCCACCATCGCCGCCTGGGCGGTGGCGCTGCTGATCTTCTTCCCGATCGCCTACACCATCATCACCTCGTTCAAGTCGGAGACCGAGGCGATCGCCGGCTTCAACCTGATCCCCTCCGGCACGCTGGAGAGCTACCAGGCGGTGCAGTCGCAGAACGACTATTTCAAGCCGTTCATGAATTCGGTGATCATCGCCGTCGGCTCGACGCTGCTGGCGCTGCTGGTCGCCATTCCCGCCGCCTGGTCGATGGCGTTCTCGCCGACCAACCGGACCAAGGACGTACTGATGTGGATGCTGTCCACCAAGATGATGCCGGCGGTGGCGGTGCTGGTGCCGATCTACCTGATCTTCCGCGACACCGGCCTGCTCGACACGCGTACCGGGCTGACGATCATGCTGATGCTGATCAACCTGCCGATCGTGGTGTGGATGCTCTACACCTATTTCCGCGAGATCCCCGGCGAGATTCTGGAGGCGGCGCGCATGGACGGAGCGTCGCTGTGGAACGAGATCGTCCACGTGCTGACGCCGATGGCGGTGCCGGGCATCGCCTCGACGCTGCTGCTGAACATCATCCTGGCCTGGAACGAGGCATTCTGGACGATCCGGCTGACCACGGCCAACGCCGCGCCGCTGACCGCCTTCATCGCCTCCTTCTCGTCGCCGCAGGGCCTGTTCTGGGCAAAGCTGTCGGCGGCGTCGACGCTGGCGATCGCGCCGATCCTGGTGATGGGCTGGTTCTCGCAGCGCCAGCTGGTGCGCGGGCTGACGTTCGGCGCGGTGAAGTAGATTAGGAGCAGGGGACAGTTTACTTTTTTCCGCCCGCGCAAACTCTCCGCTGCTGCGACCTTTCTGCAGAAGGAAAGTAAACTGTCCCCGGCGCCAACCCTCGGAGGAAACATGGGCAACATCGTTTTGAGAAACGTCCACAAGGCGTTCGGCGCAACGACGATCATCCCGAAGATCGACCTCGACATCGCCGACGGCGAGTTCGTGGTGTTCGTCGGTCCGTCGGGCTGCGGCAAGTCGACCCTGCTCAGGCTGATCGCCGGGCTGGAGGACACCACCGGCGGCACCATCCTGATCGACGGCCGCGACGTGACGGCGGAGGCGCCGGCCAAGCGCAAGCTCGCCATGGTGTTCCAGTCCTACGCGCTTTATCCGCACATGACGGTGGCCAAGAACATCGCCTTCCCGCTGAAGATGGCCGGCGAGACGCCGGAGGCGATCGACCGGAAGGTCAAGGACGCGGCGCGCGTGCTGAACCTCACCAACTATCTGGAGCGGCGGCCGGGGCAGCTTTCCGGCGGCCAGCGCCAGCGCGTGGCGATCGGCCGGGCGATCGTGCGCCAGCCCTCGGCCTTCCTGTTCGACGAGCCGCTGTCCAACCTGGACGCTGCGCTGCGCGGCACCATGCGGCTGGAGATTTCCGAGCTGCACAACCAGCTGAAGACAACGATGGTCTACGTCACCCACGACCAGGTCGAGGCCATGACCATGGCCGACAAGATCGTCGTGCTGAACGCCGGCAACATCGAGCAGGTTGGCTCGCCGCTGGAGCTCTACCGCAGCCCGCGGAACCTGTTCGTCGCCGGCTTCATCGGCTCGCCGCGCATGAACCTGCTGGAGGGAGCGCCGGCCGCCCGCTACGGCGCAAAAACCGTCGGCATCCGCCCGGAGCATATCGGCGTGTCGACCACGGCCGGCGAGTGGAAGGCGACGGTGAGCGTCGCCGAGCATCTCGGCGCCGATACTTTCCTGCACGTCAACGCCGACGGGGTCGGGGCGCTCACCGTGCGCGCCGGCGGCGAGGTCGGGCTCGGCCATGGCGCGACAGTCTACTTGACCCCGGACCTGTCGAAGCTGCACAAGTTCGGCGACGACGGAAAGGCTTTGCAATGAACGGCCGGATATAATTGGTGATAGGCGAGTTTCTGCTTGAGGCAGGGCGATTGCATGCCCTGCGGAAGGCGGAGGGATTCGGAGCGCGCGGCGCCGTGACGATGGCATAGCGCGCAAGGGATTGGATCGCTGGCTGGCGGATCGGAGGCAGGCCGGGCACGGCCGCGAGGACCCCACCCGGCCGCTTCGCGGCCACCCTCCCCTCGAGGGGAGGGAGGCGCCGGCGCCGGCAAACGAAAACGAGGAAGGCCCATGTCCACCAAACTCTCCCTCGCCGATCTGGCAAGCCTCCCGGCCAGGGTCGCCCGTCCCGGTTACGCGCGCGCGGCGCTCACGCCGGGCATCCTGCATTTCGGCGTCGGCAATTTCCACCGCGCCCACCAGGCGGTCTATCTCGACGATCTCTTCAACGCCGGCCTCGACCACGACTGGGCGATCGTCGGCGCAGGCGTGTTCGAGGCCGAGAGGAAGGGCCGCGACATCCTCGCCGCGCAGGACTGGCTGACCACGGTGGTCGAGCAGGACGACGGCCACATGCAGGCGCGCGTCACCGGCGCCATGGTCGACTTCGTCGAGCCGGGCAATGGCGCGGCGATCGTCGCCAGGCTGGCCGACCCGGCGATCCGCATCGTCTCGCTGACCATCACCGAGGGCGGCTACTTCATCGACGCCGCCACCGGCCATTTCGACGCCGGCCATGCCGACATCGTGGCGGACGGCAGGAGCCCGGAGGCGCCGAAGACCGTGTTCGGGCTGATCCTCGCCGGGCTGAAGCGGCGCAAGGCGGACGGCACGCCGCCCTTCACGGTGATGTCCTGCGACAACATCCCCCATAACGGCCATGTGACCATGGACGCGGTGTGCGGGCTGGCAAAACTCTCCGATCCGGCCTTCGCCCGCTGGGTCGAGGACAATGTCGCCTTTCCCAACGGCATGGTCGACCGCATCACGCCGGCGACCACCGACCGCGAGCGCGCCATCCTGAAGGACGATTTCGGCGTGGCCGACGGCTGGCCGGTGTTCTGCGAGCCGTTCAAGCAATGGGTGCTGGAGGACAAGTTCCCGCTCGGCCGGCCGGCTCTGGAGAAGGCGGGCGTGCAGTTCGTCGCCGACGTGTCGCCCTTCGAGCTGATGAAGATCCGCATCCTCAACGGCGGTCATGCGACCATCGCCTATCCGGCCGGGCTGATGGACATCCATTTCGTCCATGAGGCCATGCAGCACGAGCTGGTGCGCGGTTTCCTGGAGAAGCTGGAGCGCGAGGAGATCATCCCGACCGTGCCGCCGGTGCCGGGCGTGGTGCTGGACGACTATTACCGGCTGATCGACAGGCGCTTCTCCAATCCGAAGATCGGCGACACCATCCGCCGGCTCTGCCTCGACGGCTCCAACCGCCAGCCGAAATTCATCATCCCGACCATTGCCGACCGGCTCAAGGCCGGCGCCGGCGTGGCCGGGCTGGCGCTGGAATCGGCGCTGTGGTGCCGCTACTGCTTCGGCGAGACGGACAGCGGCAAGGCGATCGAGCCCAACGATCCGAACTGGGAGCGCATGACGGGCACGGCGCGGCAGGCCCGCAACGATCCGGCGGCCTGGCTGGCGATGGAGGATATCTACGGCGCTGTCGGAAAATCGCCGGTGTTCGCGGTGGCCTTCGCCGAGGCGCTGGCGGCGCTGTGGCGGGACGGCACGGCCGAGACGCTGAGGCGGTATCTGGGTCGGGGGAAATAGCCCGCACGAAGGGGGAAGCGCGCTTGAGGGGCGGTACTGACGCCTCAGTGACCGGCCCCCTGGAGAAAGCGTCGGCGCCGCTTGGCATTGCCGCGGGCTCGCCTGTAGAGTGCCGGCATGGTGGAGGAAATCCCATGTCCGGCCCGGCTCCATGCGGCCTCGCTGCAAGGCAGTGTCGGGGTGTGCCAGGCCGTATCGGCCGATCTTTCCGCCAACGGCCGAGGTAGTCTGAAGCACTCCCTGACCGCCCCTCCGGGCCGCCTCTCCCCCTGCCACAGGGCAATCGCATATGGGATTTCAGGAACTGCTGCGCGGCCCTCTACCCCCACCCCTAACCCCTCCCCACAAGGGGGAGGGGGACTTTGCGGCCGCTATGCAGCGCATAACCGTCGACGATTAGTGCTCGTCGGAGACGTCAGCCGGTCCCTCTCCCCCTTGTGGGGAGGGGTTAGGGGTGGGGGTAAACGCATATGCGACAGCTCTGCCCTCTGCCGGGGCAGGGCAATCGCATATGCCGATGATGATCGTCATTCCGGGGCCGCGCAGCGG